>CANDEE010000012.1 GCA_947383685.1 uncultured Pseudoflavonifractor sp. | reverse complement strand
AGACTTCCGTGACCCATTGTGGTATGTGTTTGTGCTACCAAACTAAAAAAGGAGATGATAAAAATGTCATATGTAATCAAAGCGGTTCTTTCCAACCCCAGCATTCCGGAAAGTGGAGTTGCAACAATCCCCTTCCCCCTCAGTAGCGCTGAGTACGACCACTCCATCAGCGAAGTCCTGGAGCCGATGGGAATCGGCAGCGCAGTAGCCCAAGACTGCATGGTGGACGATATCGACTCCGGCTATGAAGTCTTGGCCTGCCTCAAAGGTCAGGCGGTCAATGCGGACGAACTGGACTATCTGGCGAAGCGGCTGGACAGCTTTGATGTCTATGAGGCAGAGCAGTTTCAGGCGGCGTGTGCCGTTTTTGACTTGAAGGATATCAAGGACTTCATCAACATGACCTTCTGCTGTCAGGAAACCACGGTCATCAGCGACTTCTCCAAGCTGGAGGAAGCGGGAAAACAGCATTACCTGACCATCCACGGCGGCTCGGCTCTGGCAGCAGAGGTGGATGCGGTGAACGGCAAGGCTCTGGCCCAGCAGCTCATCCAGTCCGGCGAGGGCAATGCAACCCCCTATGGATTGTTCTTCCGCAACGGGATGCGGATGGAGGAGCTATACCAAGGCCGTAGCTTCCCACCCTATGCGTGGGACAGTCGACAAGCTGAGCTGGTATTCGTTAAGCCTGACGGAGCAAAGTCGATCATTTTCCTCCCCTTCACGGAGATGGAATTTGACCGGTTCCGACAGCGTGAGAACATACTGGATATCAACGTGTGCCAGCGTACTCTCCACCTATGCTATGGGAAGAACACGCCCTTCGCATTGGAGGGCGGCATGGCCGAGTTAGCCGAGTGGAACGAACTCTGCGATACTTTGAACGTCATGTCGGTGTACCATCAGAGGGTATTTTCTGCTGCCATGGAGGTCACAGGGGCCGAGGACTTGGCCCAACTACAGCTTTTAGCCTCCAGTCTGGAGGACTTTGAGTTAGTCCCAGGAGCAAAAGATGCCGAAAGCTATGGCAAGTACATGATCCAGGATTCCGGCAAATACCGCTACGACCCGGATCTGGAGTGCTACTACAACTACGAGGCCCTCGGTGAGTTCCTTATGACCCACGAAGTCGGGCAGGTTACCAGCCAGGGCTATCTCAAGTGCGAGGAAGGCTCCGCCTTCCTCGATTTTTTTACCCAAGACAACCCGGAGCAGGGCCAAAGCCAAGGTGAGCAATCTATGCAAATGGGAGGAATGTAAATGGAACCCGTCAACAAGAAGTGGCTGGAATTCATGCGGGAGCAGTACCCCAAGGGCAGCCGCATCAAGCTCAGAGAGATGAAAGACCCTTATCACCCGGTGCCGCCCGGCACGATGGGAACGCTGGACCACATTGACGACATCGGGACCTTCCATGTCAAGTGGGACAACGGAAGCGGCCTTGGGCTGGTCATGGGCGAGGACAGCTTTACCGTTCTCCCGCCCGAACCCACGACGCTCAAACTCTATATGCCTTTGACCGCTGACCTGACTGAGCGGGGCTGCGAATATGATGACCCCACCGAACTGAGTGGGCGGGATCTGCTCGGCTACGAGGGAGCCATCCTGAAAGCCCTGCGGGACAACCAAATGCAGGAGGAAGCTGAGAGAGGCATCATGCACTGGTACAGCGACAAGGACAGTGTCAATGACAAGGTCAGATCTGTGGTCTTTACTGTTGAATCCAGAGAGGGCAAGCTCTGGGGCGTTGCAGAGTGCAAGGTAGTCGGCGCCCTGTCCCCGGAGGAGCTGGCTACCCTGTCTGACTATATCAGCGGTCAAGCATCCGATGGCTGGGGAGAGGGCTTTGAGCAGAGAGAAATCAGCGTTTCCGAGGGAGAGCTGAATGTCCATCTTTGGAACTTCGGTGATTGGAGCATTATGACAGAGGCCCAGCGGTTTGACCCCGACTTTGCCAGCAAGCTCCCTGATATGTGCTGGTCGGTCAATGAGGTGGACGGAAGCCTCATCTGCATCAAGCGGGGTGAACATGGCCATTTCCCCTCAAAGTGGTCCACCAGCGACCCCGATGCCAACCGGCGCCTTGCTGACCACTACAATCGAAAGCAAGGCATCACCAAGGCTCAGGAGCAGGCCATGTCGGTTGGCTCCATGTTTGGCTGGGACGTTCCCGGCACCGATCCCAAGCTCTATGAGGCGCCCCAGAGCCCGGAGATGGGAGGGATGCAAATGTAGCCGCTCGTCATTATGACGAACTGCGTCGCCTAAAAGAGGTTTTTTATATAATTTAGAAAAAACCTCAGGCGTTGCAGCACAATCGAATCAGCCAATCTGAACCACATGTAATTTTGCACAACCAAACGCTCTGCTAGGGCCGTAACCCTGAAAAGGGACAGCGGCCTTCTTTTATGTCCTTTTCAGGAACTCGGGCCCGGAAAGGACAACTGATGAAAAAAGATGATTTGAAGCGATACCTGGCTCTGAATTGCCAAGGGAAAGCCAGGGCCATAAGCAGCTCCCGCCTGCAACGGATCATTCCAATCTCGGAAAATGACCTCCGGAAGGCGGTCAATCGAATGCGACGTGAGGGAGTCCCCATTGCCAGTGATCAGACGGGCTATTATTATGCTCAGACTGCTGGTGAAGTCTACGGAACCATCCGGACTCTGAAGAAGATGCGCTCTGGCTTGGATGCGGCGATTACTGGACTCGAGCGCTCCCTGAACGGCTTTTCTGGGGATAGGGGGTGAGAACTATTGCCGCTCCTTTTATCCCTTGGGTTGGGGGCAAAGAAAAGCTTGTCCCTTATATTTCTCAAGTTCTTCCCCCTAATGCCCATCAGCTCTTGGATCCATTTGGCGGTGGAGGTGCCCTAACTCTTGGGTTGCCAACATGCCCATCCAGACTGGATATCTATAATGACTTCAACAGAGATCTGGTCAATCTGTTCGTATGCGTTCGAGACTGCTTGCTTTCGCTTCTCAGAGAGTTGGATTTCCTGCCGCTTCACTCGCGGGCGGAGTTTGATGATCTGAAGGCCCTCCTTGCACACGATGCCCTCCCTCCTGAGGAGATGGAGAGTTGGGAGGAAAAGGAGCTGGAGATCGCATCTTCCTTCCCGGAGGAAGACGCCACTGAGCTTATAGCGATTCTGAAAGGAAAAGCAGAGCTGAGAAATGTCCGGCGTGCAGCAGCCTTCTATAAGACCAGCCGTGGGAGTTTCAGTGGGACACGCTCGTCATTCGGTGTCAAAAGGAACAATATTCGACGGTTTCGCTATCAGCTTGAAAGGGCATCCAAGCGACTGCAGGATGTGGTTATCGAAAATAAGGATGCAATGAGCTTGATTCCAGAACGAGATGTTCCTAATGGCATTGTTTATTGTGACCCGCCCTACTATGAAGCGGAGCAGCTTTATGAGGCGGAGTTCGGTAAGCGTGATCATGTGCGTCTGTTTCATGTACTCAAAGCCTGCAAGGGCTATGTCGTTGTGTCCTATAACGACTGTCCATACATTCGAAATCTGTACAAGGACTTCTTCATCATAACGCTCCAAAGAGATAACCCAATGGCGAAGAAGAAAAAGTCTGTATACAGAGAACTCATCATTACCAACTATGATCCCAGACAGTTCTGGGACAAGCAGTTAGATTTGTTTGAGGAACCTGGTGCGAAATGGACAATGGACTTGGTCCATATCCCCCGCAAGGTGCTCAAACAGTGATATGTAAGGAGGAATACAATGAGCTGCGAGAAATTCACGAACTGGGCAGGTGACAAGGGAATTCATATTCCCAGCTCTGCTCTGACGCTTGCTAAAATCAAAGAGGGGGAGCACTTGGACTTCCATGTGGCTGATGACGTAATCGTCACGATGAAGCATCAGATGACCGCAATGGAGCTGATCCACTCCATCCATGCGCTCACAACGCTCTCGGGGAAACTGCTGGATTATCTCATCGAAACCTGTCCGCGCTGTGAGCAGTGCTGTGGAGAGACCTGTCCGTATGATGAGGACGATGAGGATGACAACCTGCCGGATCTTCTGAGGGAGGACAACTTAGACGAAGCCGAGCATCATGATATCTACGATGTCCCGGAGGAGATGCTTTCTCTTTTGCGTTCAGCTGGCGTATGCCCGGGAGCGCTGGAGGACCGGCTCATGTCCGACGCCATCATCTACGGCTGAGACCACCCCAGAGAACAAAACAAATCTACTATTTAGGAGGAAAAACCATGTCTGACCACATCGAAAGGGCCGCTCCCGTGCAGGAGCAGTTTCCCACCAATATCTCCGTCAGGATCCACTCCGTCCACACCAGCGGGCCTCTGCTGGCCAACGCCTCCATCGATCTCAACGGCTGCTTCGCCGTCCGCGGCGTCAAGGTCGTCCAGGGCGAACACGGCCCCTTTGTCTCCATGCCCAGCTACAAGGCCGGGGGCGAGTATAAGGATGTTTGTTTCCCTGTCACCAAGGAGTTCCGTGAGCAGCTCCACACCGCCGTGATGGGCGCCTATCAGCAGGAGCTGGCCCAGCTCACCCAGCGTGGGCAGGCCGCTACGGACCATGGGAGTCAGGAGGCCCAGGAGCCCCCTTTCCCCCAGCAGACCATGTAAGGAGGAAACCAAGATGAAAAAAGTTCTCTCTATCTGCGCTGTGGCGCTTATGCTGTGTATGACCACCATTCCCGCCTTCGCCGCCGAGCCGGAGCTGACGGCCCAGGCGTGCTATCCCACCGCCGTCACCCGGACCGAGGACGGCTCCGAGATCCGCAAAATGTACGATCTGGGTCCCACCGATGACCCGGCGGGCATTTCCCGCTCCGACTTCGACCAAGACGGCTTCCACTATACCCTGGTGGATCTGCTTAAGCAGGAGCTTCCGGCCAACGAGTCCCGCCAGCACACGGAAACCGTGTCCATGCCCAGCAAGAGCAAAGACATGGCCTCCGTGCTGGCCCTGCTCCCCGAGACCAAGGAGTTCATCACCGAGGACGGTCTCGCTGGTGTCCTGGCCCTGAAGCTGGACAGCGTCAAGGTAGAGGTGGCCGGGTACGGCAGCTCCACCAAGGATTTGACCGCCAAGCGCACCTATCCCAGCCTTGCCACCCAGGACACCTCCGGCATCCCCAAGAGCGTGGAGGACAACGGCCATGAGCTGACCCTGCAAGGCATCGACTGGCAGACCGACCCTGCGGGGTACTTCACCGCCACCGCCACCTACACCGGCAGCACCACCAGCAGTTATATCAAGGGCTACACCGTCACCGCCGACTACACCGGCACCGTGAGCCGGATCGCCCTCAACAAGACCCGCTATGTGGCCATCTTTGAGGGGGAGGCCATTGAGCCTATCGCCCCGGAGCCGACCACCGATCCTGACGGTCAGCCCAGCGCCTCCGTCCAATTCAACTGGGCGGCGATCATGCTGCCCATCGGCATTGTGGCGTTGGCTGGCGTGGGCATCGGCGCGGGTATCTTTTTCAAGCGCCACAGCGAAACCGATGGAGGTGACGAGGTATGAGGAAACTGCTGACCCTCTGCTCCGCTCTCTGCCTTATGGCTCTTTTCTGCGTCCCCGCCAGCGCCTTGGAATACACCATCGACGCCCCCAGCGGGCTGGAATATGCCAACGCCACCTCGGTGGAGCCGGTGCTGACCGCTGACCGGGGCGAGCGGCCCAACGAGGATCTGAGCAAGGGCAACCCCATGGTGGCCCCGGCCTTTGGGAGCAACACCAGCTACCTCCCCGGCAGCGGGGATCCGCTGTATCCCTTCCTGGGCGCCACCGAAGCTGTCCAGCAGCCTGTGGGGAATTTCCCCATGATCCCGCTGCCCAATGCCTCTGGCATTCCCTCCGCACCCGTTGTGGGCAACACCAGCATCACGGCGGAGCCTTCCACCCCCATCTATGGCTACACCGAGGTGACCGGGGATATGTACTACACCGGGGACTACCTCGGCAGAGTCAAGATCCCCAGTCTGGGTGTGAACGTGAAGGTCTACCAGGGCACCGACAGCTCCGCTCTGGCCAAGGGCGCCGGTCACTTCGAGGACACCTCCATCTGGGAGGGCAACGTCTGCATCGCCGGCCACAACCGGGGCGCCCATGGTATCTTCGGGGACATCCACACCCTGAAGTCCGGGGACGCCATCACCCTCACCACCAAGGCCGGGACCCGCACCTACAGCGTGTTCAGTGTGAGTAAGGTCAAGGAGACCGATACCTCTATGCTGGGTCGGACGGTGGAGAACCAGATCACCTTGCTCACCTGCGTGAGAAACCAGAGCGCCTACCGCTGGTGCGTTCAGGCCGTAGAGGTCAAGTGACCAAAAACTTCTCCGTTTTGCCGGATAGACTTCTGCCGTAACCTTTGGTATTGTGTGCTTGCAAGATCAGCCGTATAATAGCGGTAAAGGAGGCAACGCACATGAAACACAGAGGAAAGAACATGGCGCCCCTGCTGGCTGGTATCCTGGTGGGCATGGCTCTGGCCGGGCCGGTGGCGAATGCCGCCACGGAGTATTTCCAGGCTCAGCGCACCCCGCACCCCATCTATGTGGACGGTCAGCAGGTGCAGATGGAGACTTACGCCATCAACGGTCACAACTACGTCAAACTCCGGGACATTGGAGAAAAGGTGGGCTTTGAGGTTTACTGGGACGGCTCCGCCGCTCAAATCGTCAGCGACAAGCCCTACACCGGGCAACCGCCCGTCCAGACCCCGGCGTCCACTACAGCCCCGACCACGCAAGACTACAGCGCCCAGGCCAACCCCGCCATCTTCCAAGGGGAATTGAGCCGGGAGAACTACAACGCCATCCGGGACACCGTCCTCCACCGTGACGAGATCGCCGCTGGTAGCTACCAGCCGGTTCGGATGGGTGCATTCACAAGGTACGGGATCATCGATGAAGTAACCGCCGCCATCGGCGGCTACCCGGTATACGAGCCTATTCCACAGCCTGACGGTAGCTTTACCTGCACCGCAAAATGCCCGATGAGCTACAAAGAAGCTTTGGCACATACCCAGAGCTTTGTGGATGGGCTGGCAGAAAAGAGTGACAGTGACAAGGTTGTCGCCATGGCTTGGTATGTGGCCGATAGGGTTACCTATGCTGTTAAGTACCCCAGTCCCAGTGAAGTACTGTCTCAGGATGGGCAGCTCCCCGGTGCCTGTATGTCCTACGCCCACAGTTTTCGGTTCCTCTGTGATCGGGCAAACATCCCTTGTATCTTAATCCATAGCCAGGATCATCAATGGAACCAGGTATATGTTGACGGCCAATGGTGGGATGTAGACGTGACTGGAATTGATGCGGCAGATGGCTCTGTGGCAAGAGAGAAGATTGCAGTCATGGAGCAACTGTCCCAAAACCGGGGTGACCTTTACAAAGACCGGGAACCGGAAGTCACAATGTTCGCGAAGGAACTGCTGATCCCTGGTTCAACTAAGTGACAACCAAGTAAATAGTCCGACTGAGGCGGCAGGAGCAATCCTGCCGCCTTCAATTTTGAAAAATGGAGGAATGATCATGAAGAACTGGCTGAACAGACTGCTAGCTCTGATGCTGGTGGCCTGCACAATCCTTGGTCTGGGTGGCATCCCCGCCCAGGCCGCTTCCATCGCTGACGGTACGCAGACCTGCTCTGTGGCCCTCGGTATGCGGAACAATTTCCTGGTCACCACCGCCGGAACGACTCTCCGGGCTGGGGACTACACCTACACCACAAATGATGGGCTTTCCGGCCCGGCCTACTGCATTGACCACGGCCTGGACTATACGGATGAGGTCTTGCCAGTGACCGGCAAATACACCGCCTCTCCCGCCACGGCTGGGGCCTTTGCGAATGGTTACCCCCAGCACAGCGTTGAGACTTTTCTGGGCCTCTACCTGAAGGACAACGCGGTGCTGGCGGGTCTGACCGAAGCTGAATTCGCCTACGCCACCCAGGTGGCGGTGTGGGCCACCCTGGGACAGCTCGGCGTGGACGGCACCCCCTACACCGCTGGCCGGGAATACCTCAACCCGCCCACCGGCGACACCCAGCAGACGCGAGTGTTTCGGGCATCCCAACTGCTTTTGCAGGCCGCCAGCACTTGGGATCGGGTCTACCAGACAGGTATGTACATTCGTGTGAGCGAGAACGCGTTGGATGGCAACGTGGCCATCCCGCCCGACATGACTCTTGACTTTGCTGCCAATAACGAGCAATACGGAATCAAACGCGAGGTCATTAACGGCAAAAGCTATTACACCAAGGAGTACATTTTTGCCAGCGCCACCTCCACCTACTACTCCGATTACAACATTGAGCTGTGGGCGGACAACGCTCCGGAGGGGACGATCTTTACTGCCCTGGACAATGTTGAGTTGCCCCGGAGCAATTTCAGAGAGCAGGCCACTTGGCGGCTACCCACCGAGCCTCACTTTGGCGTCAGCTCCCAAATCAACAACAATGGCTACGAATACTGGGGCAAGGCCAAGCTGTGCATCCCCGTGGACACCGCCACCCCCAGCGGCGAGGTCACCATCAACTGCGCGGCCTATATCATGCAGTATGAAATCTTCCTTGCCAATAACGAGGACTACACCGAGCAGAGTTATATCCTGGCTGATCCCTCTAAGGGCACGCTGACGGCAGACGCTGTGCTGTCCTGGGGCAGCGACATCACAGAGGTCGGAAGCCTCATGGTAAAGAAGGTGGGCGGAGGCGGCGAACCACTGGCTGGGGCTGAGTTTACCCTGACCGGCTCCAGCGGTACAAACCTCACCGGCACCACCGATGCCGATGGCGAAATTTTTTGGAACAATCTGAATCCCAAGGAAGTCTTCACCCTGACGGAGTCCAAAGCTCCTTCGGGTTATGGAGTGGTTGAGCCGCGAAACGTGCAGATCATTGCGGCGCACACCACCTTTGAGACTGTCAAGGATGACCCTCTCCGCACCCTCACCGTCCACAAGCAGGATGTTCAGACCGACTACTCCCTGCGGGGCGCTACCTTCTGCTTCGAGCAGATTGACGGCTCCTACAAGACCACCAAGGTCACCGATCATGCGGGGAATATTCAGCTCAACGTCGACCAGCTCCCCTTGGGTAGCTATAAGATCTATGAGGTGGCTGCCCCGGAGGGCTACAACCTGGACAGCACGGCCCAGACCGTGAACTGGGACGGCAAGCGGGACGTGACCCTGACCTTTACGGACACCCGCAAGCTGACCCTCATTCTCTCCAAGCAGGACGCCTACAACCACTATAATTTGCCCGGTGCCAGCTTTGAGGTCTACCGGGACGGTCAGCTCGTCACCACCGTGACCACCAACGAGGCGGGGCTGGCCTACGTCCACGATGTGAAGGTGGGCTACTACCAGGTCAAGGAGACCGTGGCCCCGGAGGGCTATACCCTCAACGACAAGACCTACGGCATCCACATCGACCCCTACGACCCCGCCACCACCGACGATCCCCGGCTGGTCATTGAAAACGAGGCCATGCCCAGCCTCCGCATCCTCAAGTATGACCGCCAGAGCGGAAAACTTCTGGCTGGTGCTACCTTCAAGGTCTACAAGGACACCACCCTCATGGGCAGCTACACCACAGACCGCTCCGGCCAGATCCTCGTCACCGGGCTGGAGCCGGGGACGTACACCGCACAGGAGGAAAATGCTCCCGGTACCCATATCGTTGACACCACGCCCCAGCAGGTGGAGCTGACCGCTGGCCGCAAGGAGCCTGTGACGCTGACCTTCTTCAACGACCTGCGCCCCGGCCTCCGGCTGGTCAAGGTGGACGCCGCCGACCCCGGCAAGCCCATCCATGGCGCCGTCTTTGAAATCAAGGCGGTCAACGGAAACTACGGCCCCAAGGAGATCACCACAGACAAAAACGGAGAAATCGACCTCTCTAACCTGCCCACCGGGGCCTATGTGGTCACCGAGAAGTCCTGCCCCGGCTATGTGGTAGACAACGCCCAGCGGATCGTGGAGCTGAAGCCCAACGAGGACGCCGAGTTCGTCTTTACCAACAGCAAACTCCCCACCATCACCCTCCGCAAGCAGGACGCCCAGGGCCAGCCCATGGAGGGTGTGACCTTCTCTCTGACCCGGATGGGCACCGGCACTCACGCTGACGAGCGCACCACCAACGCCCAGGGTGTGATCACCTGGGAGGCTCTGGAGCCGGGTCTTTACTCGCTGGTGGAGGTGGCGACCAAGGCCACCCATGTGCTGGACGCCACCGAGCATCATGTGCAGCTCTACCCCGGCAAGGACGCCGAGCTACTACTGGTGAACGAGGAGAAGCCCTCCCTGAAAATCACCAAGTTTGACCGCCAGAGCGGGAAGCCCATGAGCGGCGTGGTCTTTGAGGTGACTAAGGATACCGTATCCCTGGGCAAGTACCGCACCGACAACAAGGGAGAGATCCTCTTGACCCATGTGGATCCCGGCACCTACAAGGCCGTGGAGACTGACACCGGAAACGATACCCACATTCTGGTCACAACCCCCCAGGAAGTGGAGCTTCACGCCGGGGACGGCGTGCGGGAACTGACCTTCTTCAACGACAAGCTCCCCGGCCTCCATCTGGTCAAGGTGGACTCTGCCGACCTCTTCAAGCCCATCCCCAACGCCAAGTTCCGCTTCCGCTCCATCAAGGGCGACTATGGCCCCGTGGAGCTGACCACCGGGGCTGACGGCACCATCGACCTCTCCAAGCTCCCCGTGGGCAGCTACGAAGTGGTAGAGCTGGCATGCCCCGGCTATGTGGTGGACAAGGCCCAGCGGCTCATCCATCTGGACGGCAACGAGTCGGGTCAGTTTATCTTCACAAATACCCAACTGCCCCGGCTGGAGCTGACCAAGCAGGGCGCGGACGGCAAGCCCTTGGAGGGCGTAACCTACCGCATCGCCTATGTGCAGGACGGCACCCACTATATGGACAAGGTCACCGATAAGGACGGCAAGATCGTCTTAGAGGGGCTGGAGCCTGGGGTGCTGTCCATCCGTGAGACTGCCACGCTGCCTAACTATATCCTGGACCCCACTGAGCATCATGTGGAGCTGAAGGTGGGGCAAACGGCCACCGTGGAGCTGAAAAATGACCGCCGCCCCAACCTGACCATCCACAAGACCGACGCTGACACCGATGAACCCGTCCCCGGCACCACTTTCGTGGTCAAAGTCCCGGACGGTCACTCCGTTGCGGAAGTCACCACAGACAAAGAGGGCAAGGTGACTGTCCACAATATGCTCCCTGGCGTATATGAGGTGGTGGAGAAGTCCGTCCCGGCCCCCTACCTCCAGGACGCTCCCGCCCAGACGGTGACCCTCTATCCCAACAAGGATCGGGACGTGACCTTTAAGAACCATAAGAAACCCGGTCTGACCATCAATAAGCTGGACTCCATCACCGGCGACCCCATCCAGGGCGTTAAGTTCTCCGTGACCTATGCCTCTAACAGCACATCTACCGGGGAAATCAACGACCTGGGTACCTATACCACCGACCAGAGCGGCCAAATCTATCTTGACCGGCTGAAAGACGGATGGTACAAGGTATCCGAGCTGGCCCCCAAGTCTGGCTACGCTATCAAGGACAGCGCTACCCAGGAGTGCTATATCAAGTCGGGCACCTCCAAGGTGCTGACCTTTGAGAACACGCCCCTCTCCGCTCTGGTGGTCTACAAGTACGACTCCATTACCGGGGCCGCCGTGGAGGGTGCCACCTTCCGGGTCAAGTATTTGGCTGGCAGCTCTGGCACCGGCGGGACGGTCATTGGCACTTATAAGACCAGTGCCAACGGCTCCTTCACGGTTACTGGACTGAAAGCAGGGACGTATATCGTGGAGGAACTGGCCTCCGATGAGAACCATGTCATTGACGCCGCTCCCCAGACCGCCTATATCAGCGGCAAGGAGCAAGACGTGGTGCAGCTCTACTTTGGCAACAGTCCCAAGGCCAGTCTGCTGGTGAAGAAGGTGGACGCCGCCACCGGCAAGCCCTTGTCCGATGTGGAATTTCTGGTGACCCTGGCCGATGGCAGCGTGGTAGGCGACGCCAACGGCAAGTTCGTCACCGACAGCTCCGGCAGCTTCACCATCAGCGGCATTGCCCCCGGCACCTCTCTGGTGGTCAAAGAAACCCGCGCCAAAACGGGCTATATCCTGGATGACGCTCCCCAGACCATCACCGTGAAGGCTGGGCAGGCCGCCTCCTTGGAGTTCCGCAACCAGCCCAAAGGCTCTGTGCTGGTCAAGAAGGTGGACGCCGCCACCGGCAAACCCCTCTCTGGCGTGGAATTCATGGTCACCACCGACAGCGGAGCCTTGGTGGGGACGGCCAACGGCAAGTATGTGACCGATGCCTCCGGCTCCTTTACTGTTGCCGAAGTAAGCCCTGGCACTACCCTCATTGTCCGGGAAAGCCGTGCCAAGGCTGGGTATATTCTGGACGATACCCCCCAGACGACGGTAGTCCAGAGCGGCAAGATCGTCACGCTGGAGTTCCGTAATCTGCCCCGCGGCGCTCTGGTCATCGTCAAGCGGGACGCCAACACCAAGAAGCCCTTGCAGGGCGCGGAGTTCCGGGTGACCACCTCGGACGGCAAGTATGTAGATGCCCAGGGCGGCAAGGTCAGCTCCAGGGGCCTATATACCACAGACAAAGAGGGCCAGATCATCATCACCGGGCTGGAACCCTGCACTGTGGTGGTGACCGAAACCAAGGCTCCCAGCGGCTATGTGCTGGACGAAACGCCCCAGACGGTGGCCATCAACACCAACGACACACAGACCCTTTACTTCTACGACAAGCCCATTCCCACCGGCGACCTGAAGGTGCTGAAGCTGGACGAGGAAACCCGCCAGCCCATCCAGGGCGTGGAGTTCTCTATCAGCAGGATCAATGGGGAACGGCTGGGCCTCTACCGCACCAACAGCAAGGGCATTATCTATCTGGAGTACTTGGAGCCGGGCTGGTACACCGTTCAGGAGACTAAGGCCGCCAAGGACTACCGACTGGATGCCGAGCCCAAGGATATTGAGGTCAAGAACGGCAAGACCGCCACGCTGGAGGTCACCAACCGGCTCATCGGCTCCGCCCTCATCCACAAGGTGGACTCGGTCACCGGCAAAGGCATCTACGGTGTGGCCTTCCTCGTTTCGGACGCCAAGGGCAATCCCGTGGGCCAGTATACCTCCGACCAGGATGGGTACGTCTATGTGGACGGCGAGCTGGCAGACGGCAAGTACACCATCCGGGAGATCCAGCAGGCCGAGGGCTATCTGCCCGACACCACCGTCAAGACCTTCTGGGTGGAGTATGGCGGGTGCAGCACCATCACCTGGTACAACACCCCCGTCACTGGGCAGATCCAAGTGACCAAGATCAGTGCCGACTATAACCCCACCAACGGCTGGCCCGCCGGTACCGCCATCCCCGGCTGTGAGTTTGAGGTCTACAACAAGGCCGGGAATCTGGTGGATACGATCAGGACGGATAAAAACGGTATCGCCGCCACCCGTGCCCTGCCCCTGGGCCAGTACAAGGTGGTGGAGAGCAAGGCCGCTGACTTCTACGCCTTGGACAACACGCCCTTCTATGTTGAGCTGCAGTTTGCCGGTCAGATTGTCCGCATCGCCGCCACCAACAAGAGCGTGACCACTGGCGTTGCCATCACCAAGACCGGCTACAAGGAGGTCATGCCCGGTCAGGTGGAGCGGTTCACCTTCACCGGCATTGGCAACACCTCCACCGTGGCCCTGCGGGACTTCTACTGGCGGGACACCATCCCTGTGGATGCCTTGCGGCTCCACAAGGTGGTTACCGGCACCTGGAACGTGCCCTCCAGCTATAAGCTGGTCTACCTCACCAACAAGAGCGGTGGTCAGTACCGGACGCTGGCCGACAACCTCTCCACCCAGAAGCAGTACACCCTTGACGCCAGCCCCGTGGCCCTTGGCCTTGCCAGCGATGAGTACGTCACCGAGGTGATGGCGGTCTTTGGGGTGGTGCCGACTGGCTTCCATCAGGTGGAGAACCCCGCCTTGGATTTCACGGTGGTGGGCTGGCTCCCCAACGGCTATCAGTTTACCAACCAGGCCGACGTGGGCGGCAGCTACAACGGGGCCTGGGTACAGGCCAACACCCGCTGGGTGACCACGGTCTACGCCCCCACCAAGCCCCTGCCCCGGACGGGGTACTAAGTCAGAGAGATGAAAGCAAGGGCGGAGCGTTCAGAAATGGGCGCTCCGCCTCCTGTTATCGGAAAGAGGTGATATAAGTGGAACTGCGGAAAATGACCGGCTCCGAGCCGCTCTACGTCTACCGCCAATCCCAGCAGATCAGCCAGCAGACTGGCTTTGTGGGGTATCTCCGTGGCGATTATGGAGAAAGCGGAAAGCAATTCTTCACCTCCTGGTTTGGTGACCGGGAGGACTGGAACACCCCGGACTTCAAGCACGACCTACAGCGAGCCATTGACAGGCTCCGCTATGAGACCGGGCAGCTTGCGGACCGCGATCAGCTCTCCAAGCTGTGCCTCAACGATATGTCCAGCGCTATCACGCAGGACCAACGCTGGTTCGGCTTCCGTGTGGATCAGGGGGAACACGCTTTTCTCCTGATGTGCAGCCCCTACAAGGGGGACAACAACTTCTACGTCTACTGCTACCGCAAGGACTGGCTGGATCAGCATATGGCCCAGGCCCAGCAGGGCATCCGCTTCATCGACTCCGGCTATAACGAGCTGTTCCGCATCCCGGACGGTGGGCAGATCCGCATCACCCAGCCTGACGGCCAGCGGACTGAGCGCACCTGCCGCTTCATTGACGAAAGCCATATGGAGGTCATGGACGGCAGGGACAGCGTGTATCACATCTGCCAATTCGCTGAACTCATGGAGCGAAGCGGCAACGCCGTGGAGCCTGTCGGCCCCACCCTTGGGGAGCAAACAGCGGCTCCCATGACCCAAAAGATGGATCAAACCATGTAAACAACAATATCAGAGGAAGATGAGCCGTAGGGAGAGGACTCCCACCGGCTCGTCCTCTCTCTATGGCCTCTTTCTACAATGGAAAGGTGGTCAATCACTATGAAAAAGCATAAGAAGCTCCTCGCCATCTGCGTCCTAACCGTCCTTATGGTGGGCCTTCTCAGCACCTCCGCTCTGGCTGCCGGGGATGTGGCTGGTGCCGTGAACCAGGCGTGGACGGGTGCCTCCGGCCAGATCAAGACCGTGGTCAACAGCGTGGTATTTCCCGCACTGGACATGATCCTCGCCATCGCCTTCTTTGGCAAGCTGGGGATGGCCTACTTCGACTACCGCAAGCACGGTCAGTTTGAATGGACCGGCCCCGCCATCCTGTTCGCCTGCCTGATCTTCACCCTTACCGCTCCCACCTACATCTGGAATATTATCGGGATCTGATAAAAAACACCGAGGCCGTGTCAGCTCCACGGCCTCACGCTCCACCGTCCCGAAGCTGGCACGGTCACCGGAAAAGAGGTGATCGTATTTGTTTATCTGGGACTTTGTAGCCAGCACGGTGTTGGATTCCATCATCGACTGGGTCTACGACCAGATCATCGGCTTCCTGGGCAACTTCTTCGCGGTCATGGGCAACATGGGCGTGGAGCTGTTTGAGTTGGAATGGGTGCAGTATGTTGTCCAGTTTTTCAACCAGCTCGGCTGGGCGCTGTTCAGCGTCAGTTTGGTGGTATGCGTCTTTGAGTGCGGCATTCAGTACGCCAGCGGCAGAGGCGACATCAAGGGGACGGCCCTCAACATCATCAAGGGCTTTATGGCGGTGAGCCTGTTCTCTGTGGTGCCGGTCCGCCTCTATGCGCTGGCGGTATCGCTGCAGGGCACCCTGACAGCGGGGATCGCCGGAGTTGGGGACATTGGCTCCCTGGGAACAGACCTTGTTGACGCCCTCACCACCTCAGACGGGCTGATAGAGGGCATCGGTGACATGAGCGTAGGGAATATCACCAACCCCATCATGCTCATTTTCTGCGTGATCGCCATGGCCTATGCTGTGATCAAGGTCTTTTTCGCCAACCTCAAGCGAGGCGGGATCCTCCTCATCCAAATTGCCGTCGGGTCGCTCTATATGTTTTCCGTCCCCCGCGGGTACATAGACGGTTTTACGCAGTGGTGCAAGCAGGTCATCGGCCTGTGCCTGACGGCATTCCTCCAGGCCACCATCCTTGTGGCGGGGCTTCTGGTCTTTAAGGACCACCTCCTCCTTGGCCTGGGGCTTATGCTCTCCGCAAACGAGGTGCCCAGGATCGCCGGGACCTTCGGCCTGGACACCAGCACCCGCGCCAATATCATGTCGGCGGTCTATACCGCCCAGACCGCCGTCAACACCACCCGGTCTATTGCGGCGGCGGTGAGCAAATGAAGGCCCTGACCATGGGGAGCCTCTTTGACGGCATCGGAGGCTTCCCTCTGGCTGCGGAGCGGTGCGGCATCAAGCCCCTCTGGGCCAGCGAGATAGAGCCGTTTCCAATGGAAGTCACCAAGCAGCGGTTCCCCAGCATGGTGCATGGCGGTGACATCACAAAGCTCAAGGGCTCGGAGCTGTTTCCCGTGGACATCATCTGCGGGGGCAGCCCGTGCCAAGACCTCTCCGTAGCCGGAGCAAGGGCTGGCTTGGCTGGCGCCCGCTCCGGCCTTTTTATGGAACAGATCAGGATCGTCAAGGAGATGAGACAGGCAGAGAGAGAACGGGGCCGTACCGGAGTAGATATCCGTCCCCGGTATATGGTGTGGGAAAACGTGCCGGGAGCCTTCTCCAGCGGAGAGCCCAAGGGCGAGGACTTCCGCATCGTGCTGGAGGAAATTGTCCATGTGTCCTGCCCCTCCGCCTATGTCAACCATTGGTTCTCCTATGGCTGGCAACAGGCTGGGTGCATCTATATGGGCTTGAGGTTTTCCCTGGCATGGCGCTGTCTGGACGCCCAATACTGGGGTGTAGCCCAGAGAAGGAAGCGGATTTTCCTTGTGGCCGACTTTGCCGGTTTCACCGCTCCGCTTCTGCTCTTTGACGCCCTCCCCCGCAAGGAGGTAGACGATGGAACCTGAACTCTATGAAATAGATGGACAGCTTACCTTCCTTGACCCGGACGACTATGCCGAGGCTCCCGCCAAGAAGAAGGCCAAGTGCGGCCCGACCCGCAAGGACATGATGGAGCTGGTGGCCGTGCCCATTCAGGTTTTAGACCTTACCCCCGGTCACGGCGACCTGCTGGGCGATGCCCACTGGGAGATATATTCTCCCTTGCTGGAGGACGGGACTCTGCTCAATACTGGGGTATCCCCCAGAGAGCCAATCCTCTCCTCGCTCTCCAGCATTCTGGAGCCTCACCCGGACCGCAAGTATTATCTCAGCAGGACTGCCTGTCTGGGCATTCTGCGGCGGGCTGACGAGCGTGGAAAGGAGCTGCCAGAGCAGCTCAAGGCCGCACTCATGGCCCAGGCTGGGCTTGCGCCCATATCCGCTCCCCCCGGCAGCTTGAAAGCCTACCACATCAACCAGCGTGACGAAGGCATCGACTTGGGCGGCGTATCCGGGGCGCTCATGGCTACCGCCAATATGCAGATGCAGACCTTCGTTACCGGGGAGCCAATCGCTTTTGCCGCCAACCAGCGGGATGAGGTGCGGGATCTCCACGATGTGGCGGGGGCTCTTGGGGCACAGCCGGGAATGAAACAGCAGACCTTCATCACCGATCCCTGCCTGACCCCATGGGACACCCAGCAGAAACGCATCTTCCTCCCCGATGGGGTAGCCCCCACCCTGGCAGGAGCGGACGGCGGCGGTGGCCGAACCCCCGGAGGACTGCTGTTCGCGGCCTTTTCCGCTGGCGCTGGGGCCAAAGCCGGTGGGATCGGATACAGCGAGGAAGTCGCACCCACCCTGAAGGGCTCCGCAAGCGGGAACTGTATGCCCTCGCTCCTGTGCCTCAACGACCAGGGGGGTGAACGGATGGATGTGACCGTGGAGCAGACCACCACCCTCCGCGCCCAGGCTGGAGGTCATCAACCGCTCATTTGCCTGAACGACCAAGGCGGTGCCGTTATGGAGTGCAGCTTAGACGTTGCGGGGACTCTGCGGGCCCAAGAGCATGGGCACCAGCCGCTGGTCTTTGAGAACCACGGCATTGACTCCCGTTATACCGGCCCCCATAAGGTTGCCCCTACGATTTCTGCAAGAGCAGGGACAGGAGGCAACAATTTGCCCCTGGTAGCAGCCCCAGAACAGGAGGAGCCACCCGTGATCTGCATCGCTGGAAACGCAATTGACCGCCAGCCCCAAAACGGTGGGAATGGCCTCGGCTATCAGGAAAAAGTGTCTTACACTCTGACCGCCACAGACCGCCATGCGGTGTTCAGCCGCCAGCGGGTGGATGTGTTCAGAGAGGGCGACGTGGTCAGCACGGAGAGCGCACGGCAGCACAAGGACGCCACCGATCTGGTGTATCAGGCCACGGTGGGCGCTCTGACCAGCAGTGACCGCAAGGGGCCGAATAGCCAATATGTAGGGCAGGACAAGTTGGTCGTAGAGGGACCGCTCCTCATCAGAAGGCTGACCCCGTTAGAATGTGAGCGGCTCCAGGGCTTCCCAGACCTCTGGACGGCAATTCCCAGCGCGGCGGACTCCGCCCGGTACAAGGCCCTGGGCAACAGCGTAGCCATCCCTTGCGTGAAATTCATCATGGGTCAGATCGCCCGTGCCATCCTGCTGGGGCTGGCGGCATAGCTTGTCTATTGTGCTTGGGTTTCCAAGTAGTTCTTTGTTGGCTTTGGTAATAGCTATTGCCGGAGCCTTTCGGTATACTTGCCTTGCAAATCAGGCAAAAGGAGGTGCCAGCTATGGCAGAGGCAGAGAAAACCAAGAATCTCTGCGCCCAGATCCCCGAATCCCTGCACATCAAGGTACGTCAGCGGCAGGAGGAGTCCGGGCAATCTCTCAGCGTGTACATGACCGACCTGATCAAAAAATTCTTTGAAATGGAGGGGAAGACTATGGCAAAGGCTGATACCCGCACGGTGGCGTTTCAGGTGGACACCGAACTCTTCGAGCGGTTCAAGGAGTACCTGAAGGCCAACGGCATTAAACAAAACGCCTTCTTCCTGGACTGCATCCAGAAGGCGCTGGGTGATACCACCACCGAGGAGTGAAACACGAATCCATATCCTGGGGTCACCGCACCTGCGGCGGCCCCTTCCTTTTTGGAGGTGACCTATGTACATCTATCCCAGTAATCTGACGGCCAAGCCTAAGCTGTGGCTCTGGGAACTGCGGGACATCGCCATCATCGGCGTGGGGCTTCTTCTCTCTGTGTTCGCTCTGGTCCAGGGCATAGGGATGTTTCCGCTGGTGATCACGGTGCTGTTCGCCTTCCTCGCCATCCGCGTAGAGGGCACCTGCGTGCTGGACTTTATCCACTATGCGGCGGACTTTCTATTTCTGAAACAGCAATACTACGAATGGAGGGATACCCCTTGACCCGCAAGCAAAAGCAAGCCCTGCGCCAGCGGCAGTCCACCCGGCAGCTCATGGGCATCAGCCAGCTCACCGAACACGGCGTAAAGGCCGCCGGTGGTGAGCTGGTTTTTTATCTCATCCAGCCCGACAACCTCTCCGTCCTCTCCCCGGAGGGCGTGCGGGAGCGGGTACGGGCGCTGAGCGACCTACTCCGGGCCTCCACGGAGGTGATCATGGTGGCGGTGGACTCCCGTGAGTCCTTCCAGCGCAACAAGGACTACTACCGGGCCCGGCTGGAGGAGGAAACCCTCCCGGCCATCCGAGAACTGCTCCGGCAGGACATGGAACACTTGGACACCATTCAGACAGGGACGGCCTCCTCCCGCGAGTTTGCCCTCCTTTGCCGTATGGATACCCAGGCGGCCACCGATCCCGCCCAGCTCGCCCAGGTGGAGAAACGCATCCACAGCCACGGCTTCCGTGTACGGCTGGCTGGGGAGCAGGACGTCAAGCGTATCCTGGCCGTCTACTACCAGCAGGATGCCTTTACCGACCAATTTGACAACTACGATGGAGAAAGCGAGGTGATTCGCCGTGCAAAAGAAACCGCAGAAGAAGAAAAAAGCGGCGGTCAAGCCCAAGCCTGAGTATAAACCCAAGGACTTCATGGACATGGTCGCCCCCGCTGCCGTCCGTTTTAACACGGACGGCTTTATTTTGGGCAGCACCTACCGCTGCGTATTGGCCCTCAGAAGCTACCCCACCAGCACTGAGGAACTGGCACTCCTCCGCCACCTTGGGGAAAAGAGCGGCGTGACCCTCCGGGTCTACACTCGAAAAGTGTCCCCCGCCGAGGAGAGCGCCATCCTTCATAACGCCAGTAACAAGAGCCGCATGGAGCGGAGCAACACCGACAACCTCAAGCAGAGCGTGACCGCCGAGGCCAACCTTCAGGACGTGGTCACCCTCATCACCACCATGCAGAGAAACCAAGAGCCTCTCGTCCACTGCGCCGTCTTTCTGGAGCTTGCCGCCAAGAGTCCTGACGCCCTGCAAGTGCTGAAGGACGAGGTCATGGCCGAGCTGACCCGCTCGAAGCTGGGCGTGGACAATGTCCTTCTCCGCCAGCGGGAGGGCTTCCAGTCCTCCAACCCGGCTGGAGCCAACGCCTTCGGGACCCTGTTTGAGCGGGTACTGCCCGCCGCATCGGTTGGCAACCTGTATCCCTTCAACCATTCCGGCAAGACCGACCCCAAGGGTTTCTACATCGGCAGGGACAAGTTCGGCTCCAATATCCTGGTGGACATGGAGCGCCGGTCCGAGGACAAGACCACTGGCAGCGCCCTCATCCTGGGTAACTCCGGCCAGGGCAAGAGCTATCTGCTCAAGCTGCTCATCTGCAACATCCTGGAGAGCGGTAAGAGCGTGATCGCCTTCGATCCTGAACATGAACTGGCGGACATGGCTCACAATCTGGGCGGCAGCTTTGTCGACCTCTTGGGCGGTCAGTATCGCATCAATCCTCTGGAACCCAAGCTCTGGGACGTGGACGGCGAGGACGATCCCGACGCCCCGGCACCCTTCCGGCAGAAAACCTTGCTCTCCCAACACATCTCCTTCCTCAAGGACTTCTTCCGCTCCTACAAGGGCTTCTCCGACCTCCACATCGACGCCATTGAGCTGTTGGTGGAGCGGCTCTACGCCAAATGGGGCATGAGCGACGCCACGGACTTCTCCAAAGTCAGCCCCGGCGAGTATCCCATCCTCTCCGACCTCTACGAGTTGATGGAGAACGTCTACGAGAACTATGACAGAGAGGAAAAGCCCCTGTTCACCAAGGAAATGCTTCAAGAGATCCTCTTGGGCCTCCACTCTATGTGCAAGGGCGCCGAATCTCGGTTTTTCAACGGACATACCAATATCGGCTCCGGGCGGTTCGTGGTCTTTGGCGTCAAGGGCCTCCTCCAGAGCAGCGGAAACGTCAAGAACGCCATGCTGTTCAACGTTTTGTCCTACTTCTCCAACCAGCTCCTGTCGGTGGGCAACACGGTGGCTACCCTGGACGAGCTTCACGTCTGGCTGTCCAACAAGGTGGCTATTGAGTACATCCGCAACGTCCTCAAGCGGGCTCGGAAGCAGGACTCCAGCCTGGTGCTGGCCTCGCAGAACTTGGAGGACTTCATGCTCCCCGGTGTGGCCGAGCTGACCAAGCCCCTGTTCGCCATCCCGACCCACCAATATCTGTTCAACGCTGGCTCCATTGACAAACGGCTCTACATGGATAGCCTCCAACTGGAGGAGTCCGAGTACGAGCTCATCCGATACCCCCAGCGGGGCGTATGCCTCTACAAGTGCGGCAACGAGCGTTATCTCTTGGAGGTCAAGGCCCCGGAATACAAGGCGGCACTGTTCGGCACAGCCGGCGGGAAATAAATAGAGGAGCCGAAATCGGCTCCTCTTTTGGTGAGACGGCGGGGCATTGAACCCCGTGGGAAATCTATCTTACACCCTCATAGTTGCGTGAATGCTACGCCATCTGGCTTCCAACTCTGGCCGCTCCGTCCCATTGATCCCCTGGCTCACCGTAGCAAGTTTTTTTCTCATTGTACATTCCTCCTTGTTAAATAAATCAAACAAACAGCCTGCAAATGCAAGCAGGAGGGATAGACAGTTGAGAGGATACCAAAAGGAAATAGCTGCAACTACAAAAGATATAAGCATTTGATAAATATATAATACCACATTCTGCTAAAAAAGTAAATGTATTGAGGAGAGATGTAACATAATTGAAATCTTCACATAAAGGAAGTGATTACTGGTGGGAACTTCTGCAGCGGCCATTGTCAAGGCCGCCGTCACCCTGCTCACCGATCCCAAGGCACGCAAGGCACTGGGCTGGATCTTGGTGGCCATTCTCTCCCCGGTGATCCTCCTGATTGCCTTTCTGTGTTCCCTCGGCTCCGGGGCTGCCCAGCACAACAACGCCATGGTGGACTATGGCTTTTACGGCGTTGACTATACCGGCGAGATCCCCGCCGAGTTTGAGAGCCAGATGACCTCCATTCGGACTTCCTTTGCCTCTCTGGATTCGGCGGTGGCGGCTGTCAATGCTACGGCTGAGTCAGGCGGTCTTGACCCCATCCAGGTCAAGGCCGCTTACCTTGTCCTCTGCGCCGAGGGACAGGAGATGACCCCGGAAACCTTTGTCGGATACTTTTACACCACCGAGCAACGGACACGGACGGTTTATGCCGCCAATGAGGGCGGCGAGGTCGTATCCTCAACGGAAACCTACACGGTGACCGTCCCCAGATCCTTGGTCTCCGCTTTTTCCAGCCTCAGCTCGGCGCTGGGGCGTGAGATCACCACAGAGGAAAAGACATCCGTCCAAGACGTCTACACCAAGATCACCGGGAAAGGCGGTGAGGACTACGAGGGCAGCTATCTCCGGGGCAGCGACCCCAGCGTGGAGCTGGATGTGTCCACCTTCTCCGATCCCAGCACGAAAAACGCCCACGACCTGGCGGCCTATGCCACCTACGCCTGGGAGTCCGGCTGGGGCTACGTCTGGGGCACCTACGGCAACGTCCTCACGGAATCCATGCTGGACTACAAGCTCCAGCAGTACCCGGACGGCGTGGGCAAGTACGAGGACTTCATACGGGCCAACTGGCTGGATGGCCGCACCACCGACTGCGTGGGGCTAATTAAGGGCTATGGCTGGCTCGACCCCAATGACCTGACCATCAAGTACGGTACCAACGGAATGCCTGACATCACTGCCAACACCATGTACCACAACGCTACCGTCAGCGGCCCCATCAGCACCATACCAGACACCCCCGGCCTTGCCGTTTGGATGGACGGCCACATCGGGGTCTACATCGGCGGCGGCGAAGTGATCGAGGCCAGCGGTACCAAAAAGGGCGTGGTCAAGACCCAATTGGCTGGACGGGGCTGGACTCATTGGCTGGAGGTGCCGTACATCAACTACAATTAGGAGGGCAGCAGATGAATAAAGTACCCCTGACGTTCTCCTTTGAGGAGGACAAGCTGGAGGCCATGGAGATTTTTCTCAAGAAAGATGGCTCCAGCGTTCAGAAAAAGATAGAGGAAACTCTAAAGAAGCTCTACGAGGAGGTAGTGCCGGAGCCGGTGCGAGAGTTTGTGGACGCCAAGGCTGGCGGTAAGCCCAAACGCCCGGCTCCGTCCCCCAAGCCCAAGCCCGACCCGAAACCCAAGGCTGAACCGAGAAAGGAGGCTGCGACCCATGAACAGCCGTGATATTACCCTCTATTTGGACGAGCGCTGGTGCAACGCTCTGGAAACCCGCACTGGCAAGACCGTGGAGGCTCTGTTGGCCGAGCAGGTGGACTTGCTCATCCAGCAGCTCCCCCAAGAACAGCAAGATCGTATCACACAAGAGATTCAATGTGAGGATGCGGATCGGGAGCGACAGTTTGAAGCATCCCGCCGTTTCTCCCTAACGAAAATTACCGAGAATGGCGAGTCCTGTTACCTCTTCTTGGAGCGTGGGGAAATCATGTTTCAAACCGCCCTGCGATTGCGTCGGTACCTCCGGGGTGAGTTACAGAGCCCCGCGCAGTTTTATGCGGACGGCGTCCCTATCACCCAAGAGGAGATGGAGCGGTACACGGCGGAAATGCTCCGTGGCTCTCCCAGGGTCGTAGGAGTCTATGACATCGACCTTGACGCTGGCGAGGTCTATTCCCTGGACCCCAGCAAAGGCTGGCGGGGATACCAGATCAAGGACGTCAGTACCGCGGTCTACTTTGCCACCAAGCGGGAGTCAGATGACTGGATCGCCAAGCGCAGCCGCTTCAACCAACGGCTGGCAGAGAAAGAAATGCCCCGTGTTGTTCGCCCGATTCACATCCGGGCTGACGAAACGCTCCCCACCGAACTCATCTGCTTTGAGGAGGAAGTCAGCCAGGTTGATCATTTGCTAAACTTTTATATCCCACTCTACTTTAACCCTGACCAGGTGTTCGGGCTGGATGTGGAAACGGAGGAAAACTCCGATTACCTGAACCTGTATGCCAACTACGACATGGAGCGTGGCTGTGTTTGCGACACGCTGGAGGTCTATCTGGTCAGAGACGATGGCTCGGAGTTGGAGTGCGAATACCGCCTCACCCCGGAGGAGCAGAAAACCCTGCGCGCCAAGATGGACAGCTACTGCATAGCACAAATGGGCATCCCGCTGGAAAAAGGCAGGGCGCAGTATATGGCAGAGGAACAAGGCCCGACCTCCCAGGAGCCGACACAGCAGACCGGCCCCACGCTCCAGATGTAGAAAATACCATCGAACAAGTGTTGTATTTTGCTTCCGGTTCTGCTACAATGAGGACATCCTATCCCAGAGAAGAAAAGGAGGTGTAGAGCGTGAAGGAGCGCACCTATATCGCAATCGACCTGAAATCGTTCTACGCCTCCGTGGAGTGTCGGGAGAGAAATCTCGACCCCCTGACCACCAACCTGGTGGTAGCGGATAAGTCCCGGACGGAGAAAACCATCTGTCTCGCCGTGTCTCCCTCGCTCAAGAGCTACGGCATCCCCGGCAGGCCCCGGCTCTTCGAGGTGGTGCAGAAGGTCAAGGAGGTCAACGCCCAGCGACAACGCAAGGCCCCAGGCCGCAAGCTCACCGATGCCTCCTCGGATAACACGGTGGTGCAGTCCACGCCCTCGGTGGCGCTGGACTACATCGTGGCCCCACCCCAGATGGCAAAGTACATGGAGTGGAGCGCCCGGATCTATCAGGTGTACCTCAAGTATGTTGCTCCGGAGGACATTCATGTCTACTCCATCGATGAGGTCATGATGGACGTGACCAACTACCTCGCCACCGCCAAACAGACCGCTCGAGAGTTTGCCATGACCATGATTCTGGATGTTCTTCAAACCACCGGCATCACCGCCACGGCAGGGATCGGCCCCAACCTCTATCTCTGCAAGGTGGCTATGGACATCATGGCCAAGCACATCCAGCCGGACAGGAACGGCGTCCGCATTGCAGAGCTGGACGAGATGAGCTACCGTCTTTTCCTCTGGGGTCACCGGCCCCTGACGGACTTCTGGAGGGTAGGCCGGGGCTACGCCAAGCGACTGGAGGAGTATGGTCTCTACACCATGGGCGATGTTGCCCGCTGCTCGTTGGAGCGGGAGGAACTGCTCTACCAGCTCTTCGGTGTCAACGCCGAGTTGCTCATCGACCATGCCTGGGGGTGGGAGCCGACTACCATTGCGGACATCAAGGCGTACAAGCCCCAGTCCAACTCCATTGGGTCCGGCCAAGTCCTTCACTGCCCGTACACCTACGATAAGACCAAGCTGGTGGTTTGGGAGATGGCCGACCAGCTCTCTCTGGACTTGGTGGACAAGGGGATGGTCACTGATCAGGTGGTGTTGACGGTGGGCTACGACATGGAAAACCTCAGAGACCCTGCCAAAAGCAAGTCCTACCACGGCCCTGTCACCACCGACCACTACGGTAGGGCCATCCCCAAGCACGCTCACGGCACGAAAAACCTGAAGCAGTACACCTCCTCCACCAAGCTCATCACTCAGGCGGTGATGGAGCTGTTCGCCCGGATCGTTGACCCCGACCTCCTGACCCGGCGTGTCTATCTGGTGGCGGCCCATGTGGTGCCGGAGTCCTCCCTTGCCCATGAGGAGGTGGTGGAGCAACTCGACCTCTTCACTGACCAGGCAGCCGAGGACAAGCGGCGTGAGGTGGAGGCCGCCGAGCTGGAGCGGGAACGAAAGCAGCAGGAGGCGGTGCTGGGCATCAAACGGAAGTTCGGCAAGAACGCCATCCTCAAGGGCGCCAATCTGGTAGACGGCGCCACCGCCAAGGACCGCAACGGTCAGATCGGAGGTCACCGGGCATGAGCAACTACGATGATATCCTCCACCTGCCTCACCCCACCTCAAAGACTCACCGCCGAATGTCCAGGCAGGATCGGGCGGCGCAGTTTTCTCCCTTCGCCGCTCTCACCGGATATGAGGCGGTGGTCAAAGAAACAGCTCGGCTCACCGAGAAGCGGCCTGTGCTGACCGAGGATGAGGTGGCCGAGCTGGATGCCCGGCTACGTCTGGCGATGGAGTTGGACGCCGAGGTGACGGTGACCTGGTTCCAGCCGGACGCCAAAAAGAGTGGCGGTAGCTACGTCACCACCACGAGCCGGGTGAAAAAAGCGGATGAACTCCAGCGCATCCTCACCATGGAGGACGGTGCCCAGATCCCCATCCAGGAGGTCACCGCCGTCGAGAGTACGATATTCAACCGCATAGACTGAGCAAGAGAGTCGCACCTCTGGGTGCGGCTCTCTTTTTCCCTCCGGGGAGAGTGCAGGATAAAGGGCGGGGGTCGCAAGCGCCCCTCCGCCCGGTCACACCTGCCCGCAATGCGGGCAGGTCAAGGGCTTTCAGGCTTTGCCTATTGGGGTCAAAAATGAGAGGGTGGGGTCAAAGCGGGGGTCTAAAGCAGAGAAAACCCCACCGTTGCAAGGTTTGAGCGGAATCTGAATAGGGATATTGGCCCTGTTTCGCCCCGAATTCCAGGAAAGGATGATATCAAGAAATGCCCCGTGAAAAAGTCAAGTTTGCGCTGCGGATGGCCCCTGAGACCCAGCAGCTCGTCAAAGAGATGTGTCCAAGAGACAACTGCCAGACACAAAACGAGTTCATCGAAAAGGCAATTCGGTTCTACGCCGGGTACATTTCTGGAGCGGAGGCCGTTGAGTTCCTCCCCGCCGCTCTGGTGACTGCTCTCCAAGGTAGCATCCAGAGCAGCGAGAGCCGCACGGCTCGTCTGCTGTTCAAGCTGGCGGTGGAGATGGACATGATGATGAACCTGATGGCGGTACAGATGGACGTCCCTGCTGAAACTTTGGAAAAGCTCCGCGCCCAGTGCGTCCGAAATGTGAAGGCCACCAATGGAAGTATCTCCTACAAGGCCGCCCAGGAGCGTCAGAGCGGCGGCCAGGTCTGACGAGAGGCGGTGACGCTCCATGCCCCGTCTGGCTTTCAAGTGCCCTCACATAAAGAGCGGGACGAACTTCTCCGCCCACCTGGAAAACTACGTTGGCTACATCGCCACCCGCAAGGGTGTGGAGAAGGTCAGCGGCAGCCAAGCCAGTAAACCCGCTACACCGAAACAGGTGGCGATGGTCAAGCAGCTCGTCCGGGAATTCCCGCTGAGCAAAGGTCTCTTCGAGTACGAGGACTACCTGGTGGCGCCCACCCGTGGAAACGCCTCCGAATTTATCAGCCGCGCCATCGAGGACAATCTGAATCAGGTAGCCAAGAAGGAGAACTACCTCCAGTACATCGCCCAGCGTCCTCACGCGGAGCGGCTGGGCTCCCACGGCCTCTTCACTGGAGAGGATGACGAGCTGGTGCTGAGCCGGATTGCCTCGGAGGTAGCCAGTCACCCTGGCACAGTATGGTTGCCAATCCTCTCTCTGCGGAGGGAGGATGCCCAGCGGCTGGGTTATGATAACGCCAAACGATGGAGGGAGTTACTCTCCGCATCGGCGCCCAAGTTGGCCGAGGCCATGAAGATCCCGCTGAGCCAATTCCGCTGGTACGCTGCCTTTCACAACGAAGGCCACCATCCCCACGTCCACATGGTGGTCTACAGTGCGGATGGCAAGTCCGGCTTTCTCAGCAAGGATGGCATCGCCAGATTTAAAAGCAAGCTGGTGGGTGAAATATTCCAGCAAGACCTAACCGAAATATACCAGCGGCAGACCATGCGCCGGGACGAGCTGACTGCCCAAAGCCGTGAGCGGATGGAGTCTCTCCTCCAGGAGATGAAGTCTGGGTCTATGGAAAACCAGCGCATGGGTCAGCTCATGGTCAGCCTCGCCAAGCAGCTCCAGACTGTAGGTGGCCGCAAGCAGTACGGCTACCTCAAAGCGCCCCTCAAGGCTCTGGTGGATGAGATCGTGGACGAGCTGGCCGGGGATCCTCGTATAGCTGAAGCCTACGGCCTCTGGTATGAGCAGAGAGAAGAAGTCCTCCGCAGCTACAAGGACGATCTGCCGGATCGTCTGCCCCTCTCCCAGCAGAAGGAGCTGCGACAGATCAAGAACATGGTCATCCAGGAGGCCGTGAAGCTGAACGGCCCCCAGCCCCCAGAGCCAGCACAGGAGCCGGACCCCGCGGAGGAACTGACCGCTCTCCCAGAGGCGCCAGCTCCAGAGCCAACCCCTACGGAGGATGAAGAACCGCTCCCCAACGCCGATTGGACGGAGGAGTACAAGCAGGCACGGACACTCCTCTACGGCTCCGAGGACATCCCGCCTGACTTCGCAGCGGCCTATGAGCTGTTCTGCCAGGAGGCCCAGCGAGGTAACGCCCTCGCCATGTGCGACCTGGGCAGAATGTGGGTAGACGGCCTGGGCCGGGACGCTGACCCGGAGGAAGGTCAGCGGTGGTACGCCAAAGCCCTCTCTGCCTTCTTGGAACTGGAGGAGTGGGAGGCTGACCGCTACACCGAGTACCGTATCGGCAAGCTGTACGCCAGAGGGTTGGGGACTGAGCAGGACCACGCTACGGCCGCCCAGTGGTTCACAAAGGCAGCCGAGCAGGGTCACAAGTACGCCCAATACTCTCTGGCTGGTCTCTACCTCCGGGGAGAGGGGTTGGCAAAGGACGTGGCGCAGGCCCACCAGCTCTACACCGCATCTGCGTCCCAGGGCTTTCCTTACGCCGCCTTTGAGCTGGGCAAGCTGTACCGGGACGGTTCCGGCTGCGACCAGAGCGATGAAGAAGCCCAACGGTGGTTCCAAATCGCCTACGGCGGCTTCAAGAGCCTGGAAAAGCAGAGCCACGATGACCAACTCCAGTACCGCCTGGGCTGGATGTGCCTTCACGGTGTAGGGACCGAGCGGGACGAGCAGACGGCGCGGGAGTGGTTTGAGCGGTCTGCCAAGCTGGGCAACCCCCACGCCCAGTACCAACTGGCCAAGCTCATCCTGGCAGACGGCTCCTCCACCGCCGAGCAGATCAGGACGGCAGTAGAGTGGCTCACCAAAGCCGCAGACGCCGGTCAAGACTGCGCTCAGTATGTCCTGGGGAAACTCCACCGGGACGGCGTGGGAGTGGAAAAGGATATGCTTCAGGCCGTGTCGTGGTTCGCCCTGGCTGCCGAGCAGGACAACAGCTACGCCGCCTATGCCTTGGGCAAGCTCTATCTGGAGGGTGAGGAAGTCCCCAAGGACATGGGCAAGGCCCTCCGCTGGCTGCACCGGTCCGCCGAGCTGGGCAACCAATTCGCCCAATACCGGCTGGGGCGGCTCCTCCTTGCCGGAGAGGATGTACCAAAGGACGTTGACGAGGCCGTGCGCCTCCTCACCGCCTCCGCTGACCAGGAAAACCAATACTCCCAGTACCAACTGGGCAAGCTCTACCTTCTGGGACATGAGGTGGAACGGGACGAGGAGGCCGCCGTGGAATGGTTTAAGCGGTCCGCTTCCCAGGGCAACGAGTATGCCCAGTGGTTCCTCGACCACCTCCACGAATTCGGCGGCCCCACCCCCACCCAATGCGTGGTTCGCCTCCTCCACCACATGAGCAGGATCTTCCAGGAGCAGAGTCAGCGGCAGGCTGGAATGCAGATGGACGTAGACAGAAAACTCCGGCAGGAGATCAGGCAGAAGAAAATCGCCATGGGTCACAAGGCTGACGATCACGAACAAAGGATGTAGCGACACAAAAAATGTGTTGACAAAGCGGAATAGGTCAGCTAAAATAAGCATAGAATGAGTTATGGGTTAGACCCATGACTTATGGGCTGGTCGAAAGACCCTGGTCCACCGAATGGCGGGGAGATTCCCCGCCACTTTTTTTAGATAGACATGGATGTGAGGGGATGCCTTGTGTCAGATAGGATTCTGAGCGTGTTCATTGACGAATCTGGTGACTTCGGTACATATGAGCGTCACGCCCCTTATTATTTGGTATCCATGGTACTCCATGATCAGAGCGTGGATATCTCGGATCGAGTGAAAAGCCTTGAATACCGACTTGGTAACTTAGGGTACCACCAACACGCAATCCACACAGGGCCTCTCATTCGGAGAGAGTCTGTTTACTTGAATGACAAGATGGAACAGCGAAAGCATCTTTTCAATATCCTGTTCTATTTTGCACGCCTCTTGGATATTCACTATATCTGCGCCGCTGTAGATAAACACGAATGCGTAGATACAGTTGATATGACCGCAAAACTGTCGCGTTCAATAGGCTCATCACTTGCAAAACACGCTGACTTCTTCAACAGTTATGACAGAATTATAATTTATTATGACAACGGGCAGGTTGAATTGACAAAGATTATCACCACGCTGTTCACTGTGATGTTCCCCCATGTGGAGTTTCGCAAGGTGCAGCCTGTGGATTACAAGCTCTTTCAAGTGGCCGATTTGATCTGCACAACAGAACTATTGTCGATCAAGGCAGAGAAAAAAGAATTTTCTAAATCGGAGATGGAGTTTTTCCACTCAATTAAGAGTTTTAAGAAGGAATATCTCAAAGCGATTTTGCGAAAGAAACTATAGGCAATGTAGAAAATAATGTGGTGTTTATCGGTGTGCCAAATCATTGGCACACCGATTTTTTATGCTTTGGAGGTGTTAAAATGCCCTACATCTATTTCACAGACGAGCAGAAGCTCCGGGCCAGTGAGGTGGATCTGGAAAGGTTCCTCCTCTCCCAAGGCGAGGAACTCATTCGCTCCGGGCCTGAGAAGCGGCTCAAACGGGACCACTCCGTCACCATCCGGGGCAACGGCTGGTACGACCACGCCATCAAGGAGGGCGGCGGCCCGGTGTCCTTTGTCCAGCGGTTCTACAACCTTTCCTACCCGGAGGCCATGTCCATGCTCCTGGGTGGAGAGCAGGGCCAGCCATTGCAGAGAGCCGAGCCAAAGCAGGAACGGGTTCCCAAGCCCTTTGAGCTTCCCCCAGCCCACAGCGACATGAGGCGGGTCTATGCCTACCTTATGCGCCAGCGGTTCATCAGCCGGGACGTCCTCTCTGAATTCGCAAGGGCTGGCCTCATCTACGAGGACGCCGAGCATCACAATGCCGTGTTTGTCGGAAACGATGAACACGGCGTTGCCCGTCATGCCCACAAACGGAGCGTCAACAGCTTCGGCAAGACCTTCCGCATCAACGTGGAGGGCTGTCTGCCCCAGTACAGTTTCCACTGGAATGGGACCAGCGACTGCCTCTACGTCTTCGAGGCCCCCATTGACATGCTCTCCTTCCTGACCCTCTACCCAAAGGACTGGCAGAAGCACAGCTATGTGGCTCTCTGCGGGACATCGGACAATGCCATGCTGTGGATACTGGAGCAGAACCCCCAGCTCAAAAAGGTGGCCCTCTGCCTGGATCACGACCCTGCGGGGATCGAAGCCTGTGGCCAACACATAGAAACCCTTCGGGAGCATGGATATACCCAGGCCGTCATACTCCAGCCCCAGCAGAAGGACTGGAACGAGGACTTGAAGGCCCTTCACGAGCAGGAGGCCATTCCCGCCCAGGAGCATCCCCAGCTCATCGTGGCAGACCCTATCTGTCAGCGGATCATGGGAAAGCTCCATGTCGCCAAGGGCAGCCAAGCGGCGGTGCAGTTCCCTGGACTCATCGCCCAGTATAAGTCCAGCCTTTCCCGGGGGAATTTGGAGCAGGCTATGGGCTGGATGGAAAACGCCGCAACTCTGGCCATTGCCGCCGCACGGCGGGAGTACCGGCAGATCGGGCGGGATCTCACCCCGGAGCAGCTAGAGGTGGCCCTGCACCGCAGGATCAAGCCCCACCACAACCGGAGCGGCCTCAAAAACCGCCCTGGCGAGATAGAAATGGAGCTGCGGGGCGTCCTCGCTAAGAGTGAGGGCATCCACACCGCAGAGGAGAAGATGCAGACGGCCACAGCATGGCTGGATCTTGCGGCCTCCTGTGCCATGGTGTCCGTTAAATATGCCGCGGATGAGTTGATCCAGCAGCAGAAACAGGCCCAGGAGCAGGCTCAAGCCCCGCCCTCTATGGCTATGTGATAAAAAGGAGCATCATTATGGATTTACACCAGTTATTTCTTGTTGTAGCCACCGCCGCTGGTATTTCGCTGGCGGCGGTGTTTTTTTATGCCATATCCAGGCAAGGCACGCTGAACAGCATCAAGTCCCGGACCGTGGGCGATGGACAGCACGGGACGGCTCGGTGGGCCACCAAGCTGGAGATTGCCCAGAGCTATGACCATGTAGCCTTCACCCCCGGCCTTTGGCGTAAGGGGGAGAAGCTCCCAACCGGCCACCAGGGACTTATTGTGGGCAGTGAAGGCCCAAAGGGGAAGATCCGGGCGCTGGTGGAGACCGAGGACGTCCACGCCATGGTCACCGCCGCCAGTGGCGCTGGAAAGACGGCGTACTTCTTGTATCCCAACATTGAATACGCCTGCGCCAGCGGGATGAGCTTCCTTTGCACCGACACCAAGGGCGACCTCTACCGCAACTATGCCGGGATCGCCAAAGACTGCTACGGTTACCAAATCGCCGTGCTGGATCTCCGCAACCCCACCCGGTCAGATGGCAACAACCTGCTCCACCTCATCAACAAGTACATGGACATCTACAAGGCCGACCACAAGAACCTGGCGGCAAAGGCAAAGTCGGAGAAATATGCCAAAATCCTTGCCAAGACGCTGATTCACGCCGGAGGCGAGGGCAATTATGGCCAAAACCAATTCTTCTATGACTCTGCAGAGGGGATATTAACCTCCATTTTCCTCCTTCTGGCTGAGTATGTCTCCGACATCGATGAGAAAGGTAATCCCAGCTATAAGCGGCACATTGTCTCTGCATTCAAACTGACACAAGAGCTGTTGGGGCCCAGCCCGGTCAAAGGCAAGAACCTCTTCCAGCTCCTTATTGATAAGCTCCCGGCAGATCACAAGGCCCGCTGGTTTGCTGGAGCCGCCCTTAATTCGGCAGACCAAGCCATGGCATCCATTCTCTCCACTGTCCTCTCCCGACTCAACACCTTCCTGGACTCGGAGATGGAGCAGCTCCTATGCTTTGACACTGCCATTGACGCCGAAAGGTTTTGCAACGAAAAGTCCGCTATCTTTATCGTTCTCCCAGAGGAAGACAACACCAAGTACGCCATCGTGTCCCTGCTCCTCCAGAACCTCTACCGGGAGATCCTTGCCGTGGCCGATGAAAACGGCGGGAAGCTCAAGAACCGGGTGGTCTTTTTCTGTGATGAGCTGGGGACGATCCCGCCCATTGACTCGCTGGAGCTGATGTTCAGCGCCAGCCGATCCAGACGGCTCATGCTCGTGCCTATCGTGCAGTCAATCACGGGACAATTGGAGAAAAACTACGGAAAAGAGGGCAGCGAGATAATCCAAGACAACTGCCAGATTAGTATTTCAGGCGGTTATTCGCCTACATCACATACAGCCGAGGAGATGTCCAAGGCCCTGGGAACCCGTACTGTTATGAGCGGGAGCGTCAGCGTGGGCAAGGACAAGTCCCAGACCCTGCAGATGACCGAGCGTCCCCTTATGACCGCCGATGAGTTGAAGTCCATGCCCAAGGGCCAGTTTATCGTCATGAAAACTGGGATGCACCCCATGCAGGTCACTCTCCGGCTGTTTCTGGACTGGGGCATCACCTTCGGCAAGCCTTATGAGGTGCCGGAGCAGGCCCAACGCCCGGTGGCCTATGCCAGCCGCAAGGAGCTGGAGATGGCCATTTATAACAGCACGCACCCGGAGGAGCCAGAGCCTGAGCCTGCGCCCTCCATCGAGGTCGAGCCCGCTCCGCTGAACAATCCTAGCCAGTGGGCACGCAGTAGGGAAGATCAAATTCTCGTTGTGGAGGAGGATTGAAAATGGGCTATTTTGACTCCATCTACGCCGCCGATCTGCCCCACAGGGCGGTAACGGTCTATATGTACCTTCGTGAGAGAGCAAACAAAGAGGGCTACTGCTGGCCTGCAGTGTCCACCATGTCCAGAGAGCTGAGCCTGTCCCGCTCCACTATCCAGCGAGCCTTGCGAGAGCTGGAGCGTACCGGCTGGCTTGCCAAAGAACCCCGCTGGCGAGAGAACGGCAGCAGTTCGTCCAACCGCTACCTCGTCTTAACTCCCTGATTTTTGAACCAAAAAGTCCACCAAGGGGTCACTTTACCCTTTGGTGGACGCAGGGAGGGCACCATCATGACGCCCCCAGAACATACCAGGGGAATAGACCACCCATAGCAGAGAAAAGACAAATATCTATGGGACACGGCATTTTCGTTGTTTTATCGTCAAAACTATGTTATAATCTGAATGCATATGGGCTCGGAGGAGTAGCCATTCCAGACCTGATATGAAAGAGAGCGAGGAGAAGAGCAGTGGCTGATATAAAGAGAGACCAGGAACGGGACGAGCTGTTCCGCTCGATATATAAAATTGCTACGGATCTTGTTCATGCGGGTCATGTGTCAGAGTGGGATTTCAAGTCCTATGTCCTTGGCACCATGTTTTACCGCTATATCTCCGAAAACTTCGCATCTTACATAAACGCAGGGGAACATGCTGCCGGAAATGCAGAGTTTGACTATGCAAAAATGCCAGATGCAGAAGCAGAGTCCGCTCGTGAGGGGTTAGTGCAGGAAAAAGGTTTCTTTATTCTGCCCTCTGAGCTGTTCTGCAATGTTCTCGCCTGCGCCGATAAGGACGAAAACCTCAACGAGACGCTGGAGCGCGTATTCAATCACATCGAAAGTAGTGCAGCCAGCGGTGATGCGGAAAACGACTTTGCTGGCCTGTTTGACGACTTTGATGTAAATAGTAAGTCCATCGGTGAAACGGTCGCCAAGAGAAACAAGGTTCTCGCAGAGCTGCTCCATGGCGTTGACCGGATGCCCCTTTTCTCCACGGATGGCATCAATCCCGACCTGTTTGGCGATGCCTACGAATACCTGATGGGTATGTACGCTGCCAATGCGGGCAAGAAGGGGGGGCAGTATTTCACTCCGGCTGATGTTTCGGAGTTACTTGCCCGCCTGGGTACTATCGGAAAGACCCGCATCAACAAGGTATATGA
>CANDEE010000011.1 GCA_947383685.1 uncultured Pseudoflavonifractor sp. | reverse complement strand
TCTTTCCCTACACGACGCTCTTCCGATCTCGAGAAGCATTTCCAAATCCGTAAAGTTACCGCGGAGCAGGGTCACCTTGTCCATCCAGGGCCCCAGCCGCTCCTCCGCAGCCTCAATGGCGGCGGCATCCCGGTCAATGCAGTAAAGATGGCCCGTGGTGAGCCGCCTGGCGATTTCCCGGGAGTGGCCCGCCCGGCCCAGAGTACCGTCAACGTAAACTCCATCGGGCTTGATATGTAAGCCCTCAATGCACTCGTCCAGCAGCACCGGGCGGTGGGAATACTGTTCCTCCATGACCTTAGAAGCCCAAAGCTTCCATGCAGGCGGACATCTTTTCCGGGGTCATTTCTTCCTCCTCCTGGGCGTTCCAGGTTTCGGCGGACCAAATCTCCGCCCGGTCGTTGACCCCGATGATGACCACATCCTTGTCCAGAGCGGCGTACTTCCGCAGCTTCTGGGGCACCACGATACGGCCCTGACTGTCCAGCTCGCACTTGCTGGCATTGGCAAACAGAGGCCGCATGGCCTTGGACTGGCTCATGGGAAGGGAAGCAAATTTTTCGGTGAAGCGTTCCCAGGTCTCCTGGGGGTAGATGGCCAAACAGGCGTCCACGCCCATGGCCAGGTAGAAGGACACGCCCAGCTCCTCCCGCAGCTTGGAGGGAATGAAAAGCCGCCCCTTGGCGTCGATAGAATGCTCGTATGTTCCGGTCATGTCCTCACCTCCCCCACTTTGATGTTCTTTTATGGTCATTTGCTCCATTTCGCTCCACTACGCCTCTTATTATAACGGCTCTGTAACAATAATGCAATACTTTATTTGAATTTTTTCCGGGGAATTTTTACTTTTTTTCAGGAGAAATATGGAGGTTTCTGAAACGTTTCTAATAAATTGTTTCTCTTTGTCATTTTTTCGCCACACTTTATGGAGGTATCTCCCCTTCACACCCCAAAATATTGTGTTTTCCCTTTTTCGACCTTTTTCCCCGGGGGTAAAAAAGTTCATTTTTCCCCTTCGGGCATAAAAAAACGGAGGGACCCAAATGGGTCCCTCCGTTGGAAGGCCGGTCTTATTTTTGGCTGCTTCAACCATCAAGCTCAGCGTCAAAGGGCTTGTTCTGGGGCTGGCTCTGGGTCGGCTCGGTCATACCCGCAGCGGTGGCCCGGAACCGGGTCCGGGATTTCTTGATCTCGTCGTAGGCTTCAGCTACCGCCTCCTCAGTCCGGCGCAGGGCGTCGTCACAGTAACGGTTGGCGGCCTGCTTTAACTCCCGGGCCATCTCCTCGGCCTTGCGGCGCATCTCCTCACTTTCCCGCTTGGCCTTGTTCAACAGCTCGTTCTCCGCCAAAAGCTGCCTGGCCTTTTCCTCCGCCTGCTGGATCAAGAGGTCCCCTTCCCGCTTGGCGGAAGCCAGGTAATCGTTCCGGGCAGCCAGCAGCTTCTTGGCCTCGGCCAGCTCCATGGGGAACGCGCTGCGAATCTCGTCGATCCGGTCCAGCGCGTCGCTCCGGTCAACAATGCACTTGTCCGAGGTCCAGGGCATATTTTTGGCTTCCTCGATCATCTCAAAAAGCATGTCCAGCAGTTCATTGACGTCGCTCGCCATTACAGATTCCTCCTGCGTTTCATTTTTTCTTCCACATCCCCGATGATCTCCCGGGGCACAAAGTCGCTCAGGTCCGCGCCGTAGGCCGCCATCTCCTTCACCACGCTGGAACTGATATAGGTGTACTTGGCGCTGGAAGGGATGAAGATAGTCTCCAACCGGGGGTTCAGCTTCCGGTTAATGAGGGCCATTTGCAGCTCGTATTCATAGTCGGACACCGCCCGCAGCCCCTTCACCAGAGTACAGGCCTTTTTCTCCCGTGCATACTCAGCCACCAGGGCGGAGGAGTAGTCTACCTCTACATTAGGAAGCTTTTCTACCGTCCTGCGGATCAGCTCTACCCGCTCGGCAGGGGTAAAGAGACCCTTGTCCGCCTTCTCTGAATTTACCATGACGGCGACAATGAGCTTATCAAAGCAGGCGGCGGCCCGCTTGATGATGTTCAGGTGCCCCAGGGTGATGGGGTCAAAGCTGCCGGGATAAATAGCGGTTTTCAAGGGGGCGTCACATCCTTGCTTCAGGCTCAGTCACCGGCCCTGCGGTGGTATACCGTCAATTTAATCTTGCCATATCGGTAATCCCGGCCCATCACATAGGGAGGAGGCAGGATGGGCAGTACCTTATCCAAGGCACTTTCACAGACAATTATACCATTTTCAGTCATAATGTCAATCTCCGACATTTTTTGCAGAGCCTTATCCAGCAGGTCGGAAGCATAGGGAGGGTCCAAAAAAGCAAGCCCGAATTTCTCCCGGCAGGAGGTGAGAAAGGAGATCGCGTCCCCCTGGGCCACCCGGCTCCGGTTCTCAAAGCCGGTGGTCTTTACGTTCTCCCCAATGACCTTCGCCGCCTCCCGGCTCTGGTCCACAAAAACGCACTTTTCCGCCCCGCGGCTCAGGGCCTCGATACCCAACTGACCCGTGCCGGCAAACAAGTCCAGCACCCGGCGGCCCTCAATGTCAAATTGAACGATATTAAAGATGGACTCCTTCACCTTGTCGGTGGTGGGGCGGGTGTCCAGACCGGGAAGGTCCTTCAATTTTCTTCCCCGGGCGGTACCTGTAATGACGCGCATTGTGATCCATCCTTTCGGGTGTGTTTATTGAGGCAGTTCCCCCGTTCCGTCCCAACGGAAGCGGGTGGCGGCGGCTTCTGGAATCTTCTCATAGTCCCACTGGTGGTCGCTGTCCCGCATTTCCTGGCTGGTCACGTTGAAATAGCGGTGCTGCCAGGACCACATGGTCTCCTCTGTCAGCTTCTCCTGATAAGCGGCGTTCCAGGTGGGGTCTACACAGTACCATTCCCCCTCCAGCTTTACCATATTCCAGGCGTGGTCGCTGCTGGAGCCGGAGGAGGCCCCGATCACCGTGATACACTCCACTCCCGCCAAATCCATGAGGAGCTGAAAGGTGGTGGCATAGGAAAGGCAGACGCCATAGCCCCGGACCAGGAGGCCATAGGGGTTCAAGTTGTCCTCCCGGCCCATGGGGGTCAAAGGGTCATGGACCGTCCTGTCATAGCAGCCGTAATAGCTTTGCACCAGCCAGTCGTGGAGGTTCAGCTCCTTTTGGAAGTCGGTCATTCCCGGCTTTATGGCAAGGGCAAGGGCCTCCCGGCATTTGGCAAGGACGGCGGCGTCCTTCTCGGAAAGGCCAGCCTCCTCCCCGGAGGCGTATGCCTCCAAAATGGCGGAAGTGTCGTAGGGGATCATATCGAACTCGTTAGGCGGATCAAAGACACGCCAGCCGTTCTCGTCTACGTAGTCTGTCCAATCGTAAGGCTCGGGAGGCTGGGCGTTAGGATCGTAGGGGGTGACGGTCAGATGGAAAAGGTCCTCCTCTATGACCCTTTGGGCGGCTTCCGGGGCGGTGCAGATCATCAGGAGGGCAAGGTTTCCCTCCATCACAAGGCCTTTCTTCACCAGGGCCTCCTGGTCGGGGGCATAGCCCGTAAAATCTCCTGCCCGGTTCTGTCGGTATGCTTCCAGCGCAGCGGCGGCGGCATTGGAGGCAATGGCGTTCGTCCCATAAATTACCGCCAGCTCCCGGGCGTCCACACCTCCGGCGGTGTAGACAAGGGCCGCCGTTCCCCGGCTGCCCTCCGGGACGCCATAGACCTCGGAAAGATAAAATTCTACGTCCTCCGGAGGCAAAAGGCGGTAATCCCCACCATCCGGCTGGCTGTCCAGCAGGACCTGGGCGCAGTTCGCCGCAGATTCCTCATCGGTCAATATCTCCACCATCCGAGACGTTTCCACCGGAGTGGGGGTAGGGCTCTCCGCCACCGGGGCGGCACAGGAAACCAAAAGGGACAGCAGGAGCCCCGCCCAAAGGGTCCGGCTTTTCATGTCCCCTCCCTCTCTTTTCCACGAAAATAATCATAGACCACCTTGCCTGTGGCCCTCCCTACCGCGCCCTCCAGCTCGGCCAGGCTGGCGGACTTGATATTTTTCACGCTTTTGAACTGCTTCAAAAGGGCGTTCCTCCGGGTAGGGCCAACACCCGGTATCTTGTCCAGCTCCGAGCCCTTTACCCGCTGGGACTGCTGCTGGCGGTGGAATTCGATGGCAAAGCGGTGGGTCTCCTCCTGAATCTGGCCCACCAAGGCAAAGACCGCCGGATACCGCTGGATGCCGATTTCCTCCCCCTCCGGGGTCATGAGGGCTCTCGTCCGGTGGCGGTCGTCCTTCACCATGCCGTAAACGGGGATGGACAGACCCAGCTTCTCCTCCACCCCTACCGCTACGCGGGCATGCTCCTGACCGCCGTCAATGAAAAGCACGTCGGGCAGGCCGGAGAATTTTTCATCCCCGTCCAGATACCGTTTGAAGCGGCGGGTCAGCACCTGATCCATGGAGGCATAGTCGTTGGGCGCGTCCATATCCTTCAGTTTGAAGCGGCGGTAGTCCCGCTTCAGAGGTTTTCCGTCCACATAGACCACCATGGAGGCCACGATGTCATCGGCGCCCTGGTTGGAAATGTCGTAGGATTCAATGCGGTGGGGAGGCTCCATGCCCAGCACTTTGCCCAGCAGTTCCAAGGTCTTGGACTGCCGCTCGGAGGCCGAGGTGGCCCGCTCCACCTCCTCCACTGCGTTCTTGTTGGCTAATTTAATAAGGTCCATTTTGGCTCCCCGCTGAGGGGTCACCAGCTCCACCCGGTGGCCGCAGTTCTCCGACAGAAGCCGGGTCACAGGCACTTCGTCCTCCAGTTCACAGGGGAGCAAAATCTGCCTGGGAAGCCGGGAGCGGTTTACATAATATTGCCGCACCAGGGAGGAGACCGCCTCGCTCTCCTCTCCCTCCATGGGCGTCTCGATCAAATCCATGTCCTTGGCTGCCAGGTCGCCCTCTACATAATGGAGGACCACGAAGCAGCTTTTTGCCGTGCCCCGGTGGTAGCCCACCACATCGGTATCGGCCAGGGAACCCGCCACCACCTTCTGCCGCTTCCCCAAAAGCTCAATGGCTTTGATCTTGTCCCGGAGCTCGGCGGCCTTCTCAAAGCGCATTTCCCCGGCGGCAAGCTCCATCTCGGCGGTGAGGTCGGCCTTGACCTCCTTGAACTGGCCCTCCAAAAGGCGGATGGCCTGGTCCATAGCCTCCTTGTGCCGTTCCGGGTCCATTTCCGGGCGGCAGTAGCCGTCGCAGAGGCCCATATGATAGTTCAGGCAGGGCCGTTCCCTACCCACGTCCCGGGGGAATTTTTTGTTGCAGGAGGGCAGCTTCAGCGCAGAGCGGAGGGCCTCCACAATGTCCCATGTGGCGCTGCGGCTGCCGTAGGGACCAAAGTACCGGGCCCCGTCCTCGGCAATTTTGTTGCTGAGGGAAAAACGGGGATAATCAGCTTTTACGTCCAGCCGGATATAAGGATAGCCCTTATCGTCCTTTAAGAGAATGTTGTAATGGGGCTGGTGGCGCTTGATAAGGGAGTTTTCCAGTACCAGGGCCTCAAACTCACTGTCGGCTACGATAACGTCAAAGTGATCGATGGAGGCCACCATGGCCCGGGTCTTTTCGGTATGGGAGGCCAGATTGGCAAAGTATTGGGAGACCCGGTTCTTCAGGGCCTTGGCCTTGCCCACATAGATGACCACGTTGTGCTTATCCTGCATGATATACACGCCGGGCTTCAGGGGCAGGGCGTGGGCTTTTTCTTTCAGTTCGTCGAAAGTCATGCCGGGTTCCTCCTTTCCAAAACGTATCCGGGTGATACCGAGGTGGTTTAGTTTTATGTCAACTTATCGTCCACAATGTGAGTAAAAGCAGCAAAGGCGCTGGGAAGGGCATAGACCGTGGTCCACTCTCCTTTGTCCGCCCAGACCCAGCCCTCGGGGAGAGTATTTGTCTCTGCCATGACCGTGTAGGCTGTCATATGCCACTCCTTGTGCGTAAAAATATGCTTTCCCGTGGCGGCAAACTCCACCTTTCCCGGCACCGGGCAGGGGTAGGGAGCAATCTCGTTTGGGTACTCCCACAGCCCCGCCAGCAGGCCGTGGGCCGGACGGCGGCGGAGGGCCACCTTGCCGTCTCTTAATATTATGTAAACTATTCGTTCCTCTTTTTTCCGCTCCTTTTTGGGGGCTTTTACGGGCAGTTCCTGGGCCGTTCCCCTCAATCGTCCCGCGCAGAATTCCGCCGCAGGGCATTTTTCGCACAGGGGCGCGCCGTTGGGAAGGCACACCGTGGCCCCCAGATCCATGAGGGCCTGGTTGAAGTCTCCGGGCATATCTCTGGGGATGACCTTTTCCAGCGCAGAACGAAGTTCCGCCTTCACCTGAGGCTGGGTCACATCCCGGTGGTCGTCGGTGAGACGGCTGACCACCCGGAGTACGTTGCCATCTACCGCTGGGATAGGGAGGCCAAAGGCGATGGAGGAAATGGCCCCGGCGGTATAGTCTCCCACTCCGGCCAGGGTTCGGATGTCCTCATAGGTATGGGGAAACTGTCCGCCGAAATTCTCCATCACCTGGCGGGCAGCCTTTTGAAGGTTCCTGGCCCGGCTATAGTAGCCAAGGCCCTGCCACAGCTTCATCAGCTTATCCTCCGGGCACTCCGCCAAAGCCGCCAGGTTGGGCAGAGCCGCCAAAAAACGCTCGTAATAGTCCAGTACCGCCGCCACCCGGGTCTGCTGGAGCATGATCTCCGAGACCCAAACATGGTACGGAGTGGGGTCGCTGCGCCAGGGGAGGGTTCGGGCGTTCTCCCGAAACCACAGCAGCAGGGGCAGCGGCAGCTTTTCCAGTTGTTCCACAGCCTCTCCCCCCTCTTTGGCAATTATTTTTATTATATCTGCTTTTCTGCGAAATTTCAACGTGTATCAGGACAAAACCTCCCTGAATAGGATGGAAAAGATTGTTTGCAAAGGGAGGTCCCGCTCATGCTCTCCGCCTGGCTCGTGCTGATGCTCCACACCCTGTTCTTTCCCCTTCGCCTGGATCACGCCGACCGTTCCTTTCCCCGTGCGCTCAAACCCGAGGAGGAACGGGAATACTTAGAACGCTATGCCGCCGGAGATCAGGAGGCCAGAGACGCCCTGATTGTCCACAATTTGAGGCTTGTCGCTCACATTGTGAAGAAGTGTTGAAGCAAAAGGAGAAAAAATATGGCGCTCCAGCGGAGAGTACACCGCCCGAAGATGTGGCAAGGCAGTAGTCATCCGCTGGAGCGCCATAATGTAGAAGAATCAGGCTAACATTTGGGGGGATTAATCTATATCCGCAAGCATGGCTTCCATCACAGTTACTACGCCAGACAAAAACCCCGCTTTTTGAGATATTACAACTTTATCTAAATCTTTAATATCAGAGCTTTCAGGGACACAATTTGCAACTAACAGTTTAACCTTTTTTTCTGTGCTGTCTGTCCACTTTGATCCTTGAGAGAGAAATGCTTGCTTCAAACGATCGGACCATTTTGCGTTACTACGAAATTCTGGAACATTTATATTAACACCAAACTCACTCAAAATTTGAGTGGCATATATATCGGAGCGCAAACAATCTTCAAGTTCAGCCTCTGGAGAGCCATTGCAGATAGTAAATTTAATTTCACTTTCTTTAATTACTCCATCTGAAATCGCTTTTTGTGCAGCAGTTTGCCCAGCTTTATCGTTGTCGAGTAATACAACAAACCGACACATGCAGTTTTTCAAATCAGCAGCATCGTGCGAGAGATTGCCTGCTCCATGCAATGGTTTTATAATGATTTGATTTAGCCGTAGGGCTTCTTTGATTCTTTCGCTGTACTTAGGTAGCAATTTATATAGCGTAATTTTGTCGTCTTCACCCTCAACCAAAAGCACATTCCTGGCATTTTGCAAATTATCAGAAGGTAATACCCCTAAGGTGTTTCTAATTTCAACGATTGATTTTGCTGCCCGAGCCAAACCGCTATCCACAATGATGTTGGAACTAATCTTATTCTGTTGAACAAACAGTGGGTTATGGGTCGTAATAATGACCTGACTGTTTTCTGACATTTTTTGAATCACATCCACTAAACTATGTATTGCACCAGAATGCAAATGTGACTCAGGCTCTTCAATTGCAATGACAGATGCACCACCGATGTTGCGCCTGTTTTTCAAAATGGCAAGTGTAATAAGACTCTTAATTCCATCTCCCTTGTTAGCGATGCTGGTAGCGAGTCCGTCATCAATAACTACATCATAATCCGACCTTGGGTGTCGTGACACAAAATTATCGACAGGTTGCTTTATTGCTACGGATTGTAGATTGGGTAGAAAGACTTTAAGTGGTTCCAACAAACGAGCCGAAATACTATCCAGAGCTTCTTGCTGTAATTGATTTATCTTTTCTAACGCTTTTTGATACTCTGTGTTACTATATAGTGGCCTCAATTCACTCCAGATTGTTTCTTGCAGTGCTTTGATTGCCATCGAATCGGTGCGTATAGCTTGGATATAATTAATGTAAATTCTTGTTGAGATAAATTGAGTGACTTCGCGTGACTTCTTTTTATACGCAGAGGATCCTCTTTTGGGAACCTCAATTTTAGGCGTATTGTCCTTCCCGATTTTTACAGTAATTGGAATATCTTCATTTCCTCCTATCCCTGTTTGAGAATGGAATTCATTTAATTCTGCACCCTCTAAACGAAAATTGAGCTTAAAGATGGATTCAAGGCCACTGTGACGGGATTGAAGTTGGATGGGAAAATCGCTTTCCCATTTATACTGACTTCGTTGCCTAATCATGCGTTCATTATCATGGATGCTATATGAGACTACTGCGGACATTGCAACATTAAGGGCACGCAATAGATTTGATTTTCCTTCGTTATTTTTTCCAACAAGTACAGTTAAATTGTGTAGTTTGATTTTGTGAGCAGTCGTGATGCTGCGATAATTTGTAACTGAGAATTCAACTAATTTCATATTCTGCATTCCTTTCTCTTTTTTTCTATAATATACCATTAGTACCTCGGTACCCACCTGTTATCTCTATCATCCACAGCGGCAGATTCACCAGCCATTCTTCCTCTTTATAATCCGCCATGGAGGTCCGGATAGAGAGTTTGGGCTGGAACTTCTCGTGGTAGACCTTCAGACTCTTGGCCTGGAGGTTTTGCTCTGCCTTGACCTCTATGGGAATCACGTCGCTGCCGGTGTCGAGGACAAAGTCCACCTCCGCTGTCCCGCGCTCTGCCGTCCAGTAATAGATGTTCAACCCCTTGGCGGTCTTGAGCTGTTGGAGGACATACTGCTCGGTGAGTGCCCCCTTAAATTCCTTGAAAAGTTCGTTGCCGTCCAGCAGCACGTCTTGCCGTAGGCCCACCATACAGCCGAGAAGCCCTACATCTACCAAGAACAGCTTAAAAGCCTTTAAGTCCTCATATGCTTTCAAGGGTAAACTGGGTGCCGTCACCCGGTGCACCTTGTGAACAAGCCCGCAGTCGGTGAGCCAGAGCATGGCCAGTTCATATTCTTTGGCCCGTGCGCCCTCTTTGATGAGTCCGTAGATGAACTTTTTGTTCTCCTTGGCAAGCTGGGCGGGGATGCTGTTCCAAAGCATCCGAATTCGAGGTACTACCTCGTTAGGGGCATGTTTGGAAAAATCCTGTTCGTAGGCCGCTAAAATGCGCTGCTGGATCTCTCTGGCCTCGTTAAAATCTCGATTTTCAGCAAAGGTTTGGACTACTTCTGGCATACCCCCCACATAGTAGTAGTGCTTCAGCAGATCCACATAGTCCTGCTTAAAGGTCGTTGCCATGTCGAAGTCGCCCTTTTTTAGCAGCTCCACATATCGTTCCTTACCCATAGCCATCATGAACTCGAAAAAGGACAGGGGATAGAGATCAAGAAATTCCACCTTACCCACAGGGAAGGATGTCCCCTGATGAAGCGCTACCCCCAACAGGCTCCCTGCACAGACGATTTGATACTGGGGTGCATCCTCATTGAAGTATTTCAGGCTGGACAGAGCTTTCGGAACCTCCTGCACCTCGTCAAAAATCAGCAGGGTGTTGTCTGGATCAATCTTGTGCCCGGCATAGAGTTCCAAACCGGTGACCAGCCGCTCCACCTCCAGACTGCCCTCAAACAGGGTCTTCATCCGCTCATTGTTGTCAAAATTGATATAGACGGTATGGGCGTACTCGCTGGCGCCAAACTCTTTCATGAGCCATGTTTTGCCCACCTGCCGAGCACCCCGGATGATAAGGGGCTTGCGCCGTTTTTTGGCTTTCCACTTCTTCAATTGCTCTAACGCTGTTCGATACACGGGCATCACCTCACGATAATTCTAACGATATTATAGCACATTATCGCAAAAAATCAAACGACTTTTGTAAATCACAATTGCTCATATACAAATCAGGTCTAAATATGCTATCATAGCACTAAATAAAGGAGGGGGCGCTTTATGAGAGCGGAAATGACCCGGATTGCCGGAGGAAATGATAGTGGCAAGATCATCGAGAGCTGCAAACAATTATTCAACCAATGGTGCGGCTTTGATTTCTTTCTGAAAGATAATTTAAAAGTGAAAATTCTTGCTCCAGAAGAAGGGATTGCTGGCTATGAGCGTTTTTGTAATCAGTATTTTCCTAACTATTTGGACGAATACTCAGATGATTACGCAGCAGACGGATACATTGATACATTTAAGGCACAGGCCTTTATAAATGGGACTCTATATGGCATACTCCTTCGTTCCGGCGCAGCAGATAATCCTGTAGGGTGGTATGAAATCATTCTTCACGAGATGAGCCATATTTTCTGCATTATACACGAAAAGGATGGAACCAACTTCTTTTACACCTATTGTACTAATGATGAAAGTGGGGCTATCGCTGCCAGATATGCTATATGGCGTGAATTCATTGCTGACTATATGGCCGCCCATATCAATCCCTATCTTCACCTGTTACCGGTTTCTGAATTACGGAAAGAAGTTCGTCTTGATGACACAAATGTTTTCTGGGGAAGCCAAAATGCGAAAACATCCGTCTCATCTGTGCTCACATCTATTTTTCTGAATAAACAAGTATACTCATCAAATAATATAGATGATATCCTACTTTATCTTAGTAATAACCGCATCTTTGCATCCAAAACCATTTTAGATCTCTATGCCAGACTACTCGACACAATTTTTAATCAGATATCAAAAGAAAAGTTTTGGGAAATCAGTGTCGATTTTATTGAGAGTGTGGGTTCCACCTATGTAGGGCTATTGATGTGGAAAACCGCAAGTCTCAAATGACATCATCAATACAGTGCACCTAAAACTCTACTTAATAAGTGGAGTTTTAGTTTTTTACTAATTTCTTGGACACTTTCTACAAATTCAATGCCCTAATCTGTATAAAACGCACAAGAGAAAAATCATTCAATTCCACTTATATTCCACATTTTTGAGTCCAGAGCAAAAGCTTAATCTACAAATAGCGTATATTTAATGCACCTCCTCTTTCCAAACACTCTCATATCTATTATAATTGGGATATGGTTTAAGGAGGGGTGCCAAATGGATGTGGAAAAAAGTACAAGGAACCATGTCTCCTATGTGTTCTCCAAGGAAGTCATCCTAAAGGATCTGTTACAGCAGGGTATCATTTCACAGGAGGAATTTGAGCGATACGATCAACTTCTGTATGACCGTTATCATCTGGATGAGAACTTGTCTGTTCCTCGTCCGATTGTCTCTGCTTCGATGCCAAATGCGGGCATTGCGGGAAAATTGGATTCCCTCGCTGAATACATTTCTCTTACCGAGGAAGCACGCAAAATAAATCCTGAACAACCGGGGTATCTTGTTCAAAGCTGGCTTCGGGACTCTTCTGTGATCTCGTTCTTATCCCATTGGGAGTTACAAAATAATCCTGATTTTGATATGAGCAGTTACCAAGCCTTAGTCGGAGAACTAAAAAGTCCCTCTCTTACCCTTACCGCAAAAAAGTGGATCGAGGCAACGAAAGCCATTGGCTTACAGTCAAAGCAAGGAAAAAATGGCGGCACATATGCTCATCCAGAAATCGCCTGTGCCTTTCGGGCATGGCTCGATCCCAAACACCTCTATGCGCTGATTCGGGCTTTTCACCATGGCGAACAGTCACGGGGGGACACCCAATGAGCGCACACAGTAGAGAAATCGTTGAGATTCCCGCCAGAAACTCCGAAAGTCAAGATAGACCCAAACGCCAGTTACGGGTAGCCGCCTATTGTCGTGTATCGACGAACCAAGAATCTCAGCAGAACAGCTATCAAACGCAAAAGGTCTACTATACAGATAAAATTGCCTCTAACCCTGATTGGATCTTGGTCGATATTTTTGCTGATGAGGGCATTACCGGAACCTCAGCACAAAAGCGCCCAGAATTTCAGAGGATGATACGTTATTGCCAGCAGGGCAAGGTGGATTTGATCCTGACAAAGTCTATCTCCCGATTTGCCAGAAACACATTGGACTGCCTTTACTATGTGAGGTTGCTTCAAGGCCTACAGATCCCTGTTATCTTTGAGGCAGAGAATATTGACACATCAAAAATGGACAGCGAGTTCCTACTGGCCATGTTGGGAGCCAACTCTCAGGCAGAGAGCGAGGCCACCAGCAGCCGAATCAAGTGGGGTGTGCGGGCCGGATTCCGTGAGGGGAAAGTTCGATATTACTACAAGCATTGGTTAGGGTATCAAAAAGGAGAAGATGGCACACCTCAAATCATCCCAGATGAGGCCTCTATTGTCCGGCAAATTTTTGCGGACTATCTGGCGGGGCAAAGCCTAAGAAGCATCAAGGCCTCATTGGAAAGACAGGGTATCCCCACAAAGGCTGGAAATGCAAATTGGACAATCCGGGGTATTCAAGGAATTCTTACCAATGAAAAATATACTGGAGATGTTCTGTTACAAAAGACATATACCACTGACCCCATTACCAAACAGCAGAAGAAAAACGATGGTGTACTTCCGCAATATCTCATCAAAAACTGCCACCCTGCCATTATCTCTCACGAAACCTATAATGCAGTTCAAGCAGAGATCAGGCGGCGGACAGCGGCAAGACAAGTGGAAAAAACCTTGGAATCCTCTGATTCAGCAAAACCTAAGCCGACATATTCTCAGAAATACGCATTGTCGGAGATCCTTGTGTGTAGCGAGTGTAACACTTTATATCGGCGCTGTATATGGAAGCGGAGAGGCAAAACCCGTGTTGTATGGCGCTGTCGAAACCGTTTGACCTATGGGGTGAAGTATTGCAAGCACTCGCCTACCTTAGATGAAAATGCCCTTCACAAGGCCTTAGCTCAAGCCATCAATAGTTTCTTATATCGGCCTGAGTATCTACTGGCTCCATTTGCACAACCACACGATTTCGATACCTGCCCACCTGCGAAATCTATGCCGGAACTGTATCAAAATCTTAAAGCATTGCAGCAGAAGATAGATGCTGAAATCACAGATATCATCGCAAAAAGTGCAGATAGTCAAAGTTGGGATGGCCATACTGGTGAGATCTCAAGCCTTTTAGAGCAAAGAAAGGAGTATGAAAAATACATTGAAGGCCTGCATCTGGAACAGTATGCCCCTGAGGTAAGTCATAATTTCTTTTTACCATGCTGTCTGGATACATACAGCGATACAGTTGCCCGAATGGTTTTGGATACCGTCAAGGTGCTGGATGAAAAGCACTTGCTGGTCATTTTCAAAGGCGGTGCCATACTGGAGCAAAGTTTAGAATGATTCTTTCAATAATGCCGGGTGGTGATCTGCCCGGCATTTTTTTGTATTTCTACTCATACCGTCAGAAAAGAGGTGATGCAATTTGGAAAGCACACAGCGAGAACTGCTTAGTGTTTTATTAGAGCGACTTCAAGAGGCCGGACTCATATCAAAAACCACCTATTTGAAAGCCTTTGATTTGGTACATTCTGTGATAGACTTACCGCCCCTTTTGCGGTATCCTGTGTGCTTGACAAAGGAGGTGTCGGCACTTGAATGTGCTCAGGATACGCAATGAACTGCGAAACGGAAAGACCATCTTTGACCTGCCCCTTCGGGTGACTTTTTATGCCAGAGTCTCCACCGACAAGGACGAGCAGCTCAATAGTTTGGAAAATCAAGTTCAATACTACACTGAGCTGATCCACTCCAAGCCCAACTGGACTTATGTGGAGGGCTACATAGACGAGGGCATCAGCGGAACCAGCACCAAAAAGCGGGATAGCTTCTTACGGATGATAGCCGATGCCAAAGCAGGGCGGTTTGACTTTATCATCACCAAGGAGATATCCCGCTTTTCCCGTTCCACGCTGGACAGCATCAAGTACACACAAGAACTGCTGGAGCATGACGTGGGTGTACTATTCCAAAATGACAATATCAATACCTTAGATAGTGACAGCGAATTTAGGTTGGTGGTTATGGCCGGAGTCGCTCAGGATGAGGTGCGAAAGCTCTCTGAACGGCTGAAGTTCGGTTTCCGTCAGGCCATCAAGAATGGCCATGTACTGGGTAATGACCGACTGTGGGGCTATAACAAAAAAGACTGCCAGCTTACCATCAATGAGGATGAGGCGGTCATTATCCGCCGCATCTTCGACCTATACGCCAATACAGGCGTTGGCGTCCGCACCATCTCCAAAATTCTCTATGACGAGGGTTACCGAAGCCGTCAGGGAAACGCCTTCAATGTGCTGACTATTCGCCACATTCTCTGCAATCCCAAATACAAGGGCTGGTACTGCGCCAATATGTCCCAAACCGTGGATTACCGCACCAAGCGGAAGATATTTCTGGACGAGAGCGAGTGGATCATGTACCCCGACCCCTCCATCCCAGCTATCGTATCTGAAGAACTGTGGGATCGAGCCAATGCCATTTACAAAAAGCGCAGTGCAGAAGCCAAGGCCAGAGCGAACGGAGCCAGCTTTCATAACCGATATGCTTACAGCGGAAAAATCATCTGTGAGGAGCACCAAACCAGCTTTCACCGGCAGGTGCTGGACAGCGGGAAAGAGGTCTGGCAGTGCCGTATTTACCGCAACCGGGGGCGGGCGGCCTGTTCCGCTCCTCAACTCCGCACCGAGGAACTAAATCAAATCATGGCCGATATTTTTACTAACATGGTAGAGGATCGAGACGCAATTATTCAGGCGGTACTGACGGTTCTTCAAGCTGTCCCTCAGGAGCATGACTATGGCAAGGATATTCACCGGCTCGAAGCCGAGCTGGACGCCATAGCCGCGAAAAAAGACCGGTTGCTGGAAATGAGCATCGACGGCATCCTATCCAAGACTGAGTTCAAACAGCGAAATGACGGCTTCAACGAACAGATGGAACGGCTGGAACAAACTTTGAAAGAACTCCGGGGTGAGGAACAGCGCAGCGGCATCACCGACGGACAGCTTGCCAAGATACGGGAGGCGCTGGAACGGGAATTGACCTTTGCGGACGGTATTGACTCCAAACTGGTGACCACCATTTTAGATCACATTATTGTGAAAAAAGAGAGCACAAAAGAGCGGATATGCCTTGAAATACACCTGAAATTTGGCGACCCTCTGGGGGTCGTTTTTGACCGCCCCAATTCCTCCTTTCGTGGTAACCGTTCAAAAAATACTATACTCAGGGGGACCAGGACGACCTGATCTCCATTGGTACCATCGGACTTATCAAGGGTATCTCCACTTTTAAGCCGGACCGGAATGTGAGACTGGCAACCTATGCCAGCCGGTGCATCGAAAACGAAATTCTGATGCATTTCAGAAGTATGCGCAAGCTCCAGGGCGAGGTCTCCCTGTCCGACACCCTGGATTCCGAGGGGGAGGGCGGCTCTCTGTCCCTTATGGACGTAATCCGGGTAGACGACAATATGCTGGAGGAGCTTTCCGCCAAGGACGCGGGACAGGCGGTGCGGGTATGCGTGGAGGAATGTCTGGACCCGCGGGAAAAGCTGGTCATTACCCTGCGGTACGGGCTTACGGGCGAAAATCCTCTAACCCAGCGGGAAATCGCCCAGAAGTGCGGCATCAGCCGAAGCTATGTCTCCCGTATTGAAAAAAAGGCTTTGGAAAAGCTGAAGGAAAAATTGGAAGCCCAGGTCTGCTGACAGCTACTCAACAAAAGGCGGGACGCATAAGCGTCCCGCCTTTTGCCGCTTAGTGGAGGCCCATCTCGTCGCTGAGGTCCTCCATGACCTGGCCCACTGTCTTCATGGCCTTTTCCGCCGCCCGCTTTACGTTGGTCCGCTTTTTGGGCACCATCATAGCTCCCAGAGCCATTCCCGCGGCTACACCCATGGTCATGCCCTTGGCAAACTCATGCTGCTTCATTCGCTCCCACCTCTTTTTCGCTTTTTCAGAAGCCCTCGCTCCCACTTTTATTATGACCGAAAGACACAAAAACCATTGCGAAAATTTTCCCATTATTCTATAATAAAATGGAAAAGCAACAGCGGTCGGAAGGAGGCGCGGCGGCATGAGGACCCTCATTCGGCAAGGGCGGCTGGTAGACCCGGTGAGCGGCATCGGCGGTGTGATGGATATTCTCATTGAAAACGGCACAGTCGCCGTCATCGGCAGCAATATTTCCGAGCCGGATGCCCAGGTTATCAAGGCATCCGGACTTACCGTCTGCGCAGGTCTGGTGGACCTTCACGCCCACCTGATGGAGCCGGGCTTTGAATACCGGGAGACCATCGCCACGGGGGTCAGGGCCGCGGTGGCGGGCGGGTTTACCTCTATTGCCTGTATGCCCGACACCCACCCCCCCATCGATATACCGGGCGGCATAGCCTACATCAAAGAACGTTCTGCCCAGGCCGGAGCAGCCCGCATCGTTCCGGTGGCGGCATTGTCCAAGAGCCGCCAGGGACAGGAGCCGTGCAATTACGAGGAACTGAAGGCCGCAGGCGCGGCCGCTCTCTCCGACGCCCGGCCCATCTCCAACGCCAACCTGGTCCGGGACGCCATGATCCTGGCCCACCGGCAGGGGCTTACGGTACTCTCCTGCTGCGAGGACCCCGACCTTGCCCAGAATTTTGCCATTAATGAGGGCCGGGTGTCCCGGCAGCTCCGCATCCCGGGCCGGCCTGCCATCGCGGAGGAATTACAGGTCATGCGGGACGCCATGCTGGCAGAGGAGACAGGGGCCGCCGTTCACATCTGCCGGGTATCCACCGCCAAGTCGGTGTCCATCATACGGCGGTTCAAGAAAAAGGGCGTGCCCATCACCTGCGAGACCTGCCCTCCCTACTTCACCTTCACGGAAAACGAGGTCTTGCAGCAGGGCTCCCCGGCGCGGCTGGAGCCGCCCCTGCGGACTCCCGCCGATGTAGAGGCCATCATCGAGGGGCTGAAGGACAACACCATTGACGCCATTGCCTCAGGCCACTTTCCCCTGGCAGATGCGGAGACCTCCCGGCCTCTGGTTCAGGTCCCCGCCGGAGTCTCGGCCCTGGAGACCACGCTGGCAGCCTCCCTCACCGCCCTCTACCACACAGGGGAAATGAGTCTTTCTGATATTCTGCGGAAGCTGACCATCAATCCCGCCCACATTCTGCGGCTGCCCAGTGCGGGCCGGCTGGCTATCGGCCTGGAGGCCGACCTTGTTCTCTTTGACCCCAACCAGGAGTGGACAGTGGAGCCGGAGAGCTTCCTCTCCCTGGGCCGGAACACCCCCTTTGCGGGAAAGACCTTGAAGGGGAAGGTCAAATACACTATGGTAGGCGGAGAGCTTGTCTACCGGAGCGAGTGAAAGGAGCGCGGCATGAAAATTCCCAGGTCCTATCTCATCGGCAGCCTTGTCTCCCTCCTGGCGGGAGGATTGATCTGGCGGCTCTTTTTCCCTCAGTGCTCCGTTTTGGATGGGATCAGCGTCTTTTTTCTGGGCTCTTTCGCCCTATGGACCGCCGCCGCCATCTTTCTCGGCATCCTGGACCCGGATATCCCCATGGGCTTCCGCCTTGTCTACTCCGCTATCTTTGTCGGGATGTTCCTCAACCTTTTGGCCCAAGTCCTTACGGATTTTGAGGACAGCACCTTTTTGAACCTGATGGGGCTTTTTGCCCTCTATTTTGTCCAACACCTGGAGCGCCGCCACAGAGATTCCTGAACTTTCATCAGAAAGGATTGATCTTATGTCCTTTGACCGTCTGCAAAGTCTCATCAAAACCACAAAATGCCCCATTGCCGTGGAGCTGGCTCCTACCGGAGAGGAAAGAGCGGAGGTCTTTCTGCCCTTCGCCCTGTCTCTGACGGAGGCCCTCCGGGGCGCGGCTCCTGCCCTGCGGCTCCCGCTGGGAAGCTATGTCCGTCTGGGCTGGCAGGGCGTAAAGGCCCTGGAGGATATTTTGGCCTACGCCAAGGAGCAGGGGCTTTTCACCATCTTGGACGCCGCCATCTGCGAGGTCCCGCCCGCCTCCCTGCCCGTCCTGCCCTCCGACTGCCTTACCGTCAGCGGCTATCTTGGCTCCGACATTCTGGGGCCTGTGCTGGAGGCAAGCAGACAGGAGGACAAGTGCCTTTTTGTGCAGGCAAAGACCGCCAATTCCAGCGCCGGGGAGCTGCAGGAGCTGGTAGCGGGGGACAGGCTGGTCTACCAGGTGGTGGGCGACCTGGCCCAGCGGCTGGGAAAGGACGACCTGGGACGGCTGGGATATAGCCGGATGGGGATTGCGGCAGAGGGGGCCTATCCCTCCGACATCCGCACCATGCGGAAGCGGTGGGAGCGCAGCTTCCTGCTGGTCTCCGGCCCAGCTGGGGACGTCCGCTTTGCCTTTGACCAGTATGGCCGGGGAGCCATCGTCAGCACCGCCGGACCTGTCCTTGCCGCCCGGAGCAAGGGCGGTGATGTGTCCGCTGCCAGAGAGTGCGCACTGTCCCTTCGGGAGGAGTTCCGGCAATACGTCACCATTCTCTGACCCCCGTCTGTAAATCCAACCGGAAAGAAGGTCCGCCCATGACCCGAATCTACCTCATCCGCCACGCCCAGTCCGAGGGCAACCTGTACCGCCGGATTCTGGGCTGGTACGATGGGCACGTGACCGGGCTGGGCCGGGAGCAGATCGCCGCTTTGGAGCGGCGGTTTCAGGACATACCCATTCAGGCGGTCTATTCCAGCGATTTGAGCCGGGCCATGGAGACCGCCCAGGCTATCTCCGTCCCCAAGGGATTGGTCCTTCATCCCGACCCGGCTTTTCGGGAAATCCATCTGGGTGAGTGGACCAACGTCCCCTATGGGGACCTTGCCTACCACCACCCCGGCCTCTACAATGCCTTTTTCTCCTACTCCCCCCAGTGGGCGCCCAAGGGAGGAGAAACCTTTCAGCAAACAGCGGACCGGGTGGCCCCTGCCGTCTTTCGGGCAGCGGCGAACCATCCGTCCATAAACATAGCCATCTTCTCCCACGCCATGGCGATCCACTGCTTCCAGGCCGCCCTCCGGGGCAAGCACCCCAGCCAAGTCACCGACCTGCCCCTGGGAGCGAACACCGCCGTGTCCTGCTACGAAATACAGGATGGAAAGTTTCGCGTTCTCTTTGAGAACGACGCCTCCCATCTGTCCCCGGAGCTTGCCTCCGCCGGACTGCGGGAGGGCCGGGAAACGCCGCCTCTGGTCTGGTTCCGGGCCATGGACCCAGGGAAAGAGGCAGACGCCAAATTTTACTGTGACGCCCGAAAGGATGCCTGGGAGTCCGTCCACGGCTCCCTCCGCGGCTTTGACGGGCCCGGATTCCTGACCGAGGCCCGGGAGCAGTCTCAATGGGACCGGCGCGCCCTCCAACAGGTCATGCTGCGGAGCAGGGCGGTAGGCGTGTTACAATTGGATACCCTCCAGGGTGCGCGGGAGGGAACGGGGTACATCCCCTTCTTCTACCTGCGGCCCGACTACCGGAGAAAGGGCATCGGCGCCCAGCTCTTGGGGCAAGCGGTGAGCGTATACCAGCCCATGGGCCGGAAGCGGCTGCGGCTTCTCTGCGACCCCGGAAACGAGCCGGCCCAGCGGTTCTACCGCCGGTGCGGATTTCTGAAAACGGGCCAGGCGCCCGGAGCCTTGAGGCCGCTGGATGTGCTGGAGCTGCCCTTGGCGTAGAGCCGGCCCATTCGGCAGCCGTCCATTCCGGGCGGCTGCTTTTTTACAATGTTTGTCCAAAACAGAGATTTTTGGTTTTCTTTCCTCCCACCCTTTACGAAATCCTTCGATTCCTATATAATAAAACCGTTCGTTGTCTTTTTCCGTCTATCCGGCGCAGCCGCATCAAACAAAAGGGGGCCAAGCCCTTGAACGCTACGAATTGGATTTCTATGCTGGGCTCTATCGCACTGTTCCTGTTTGGTATGTCCACCATGACCGACGGCCTTGCCCAACTCTCCAGCGGACGGCTGGAGGGCATTCTGGAAAAGCTCACCAACAACGTGTTCAAAGGCGTCCTGCTGGGTGCTCTGGTCACCGCCATCATCCACTCCTCCGCCACCACCACCGTCATGTGCGTGGGCTTTGTCAACGCGGGCGTGATGAAGCTGGAGCAGACGGTTGGCATCATTATGGGCGCTAATATCGGCACCACCGTAACCGCCCAAATCTTGCGGCTGGCCAGTATCTCGGAAAACAGCAACCCTGTCCTTGCCGCCCTTCAGCCCGCCATTCTGGGGCCTGTGCTGGCTGTCATCGGCATCGTTCTCTATATGTTTATTACCGGAGGACAGAAAAAAAGCATGGGCCAGGTGGTCATTGGCATGGGACTTTTGTTCATCGGCATGAACTCTATGACCACCGCCGTGGCTCCCCTTCAAAATGAGCCTTGGCTTGCCGAATTGTTCACCGCCTTCACCAATCCCGTGCTGGGAATGCTGGTGGGCGCCATTCTCACCGCCCTGCTGCAAAGCTCCACCGCCTTTACGGGCATTTTGCAGGCGTTGAGTACCACCGGCATCGTCCGGTTCAACATGGCCATCCCGCTCATTATGGGCCAGAATATCGGCACCACCCTCACCGCCGTCCTGTCCAGTGCGGGGGCCAACAAAAATGCCAAGCGCACCGCGCTTATCCACCTGTTCTTCAACGTTATCGGCTCGGTGTTCTTCCTGGTCCTTTTCTACGCCGGGAACGCCATTATCCACTTTGACTTCTGGGAGAGCGTGATGGACATGGGCACCATCGCCAACTTCCACCTGGTGTTCAATCTGGCCTGTACCGCCCTGCTTCTTCCCTTTCATAAGCAGCTTGTCCGGCTGGTGGAAAAGCTGGTCCCCGGCGAGGCCACCGCTCTGGACGACGTCTCCGTGCTGGACGAGCGGTTCCTGTCCACTCCCTCGGTGGCTCTGGAGCGCTCTCATGATGCGGTGATCCGCATGGGCGACTACGCGCTCAGCAACTACCGTCTGGCAGTGGAGCTTTTGAAGCATTACGACCCCAAAAAGCTGGAGCGGCTCAATGAGACGGAGGTGGCTCTGGACAAGATGGAAAACGCCCTGGACAACTACCTGGTCAAGCTCACCGACCGGGCGTTAAGTCCCCAGGACAGTGCCCATGTGTCCGAGCTGCTCCATACTCTCAGCGATTTTGAACGGATCGGTGATTACGCCGTCAACGTGGCGGAAAGCGCCGCCGCCCTCCACGACAAGGGAATCCTTTTCTCCCCGGAGGCGGTAAAGGAGTTGGAAATCCTCACCGGGGCGGTAGATGAGGCCATTCAGAAGGCCCTGGACTGCTACCGGGAGCGTTCTTATGCGCTTTCCCTCCAAGTGGAGCCTCTGGAGGAGGTGGTGGACCTGATGAAGGATGAGCTGCGGGCCAGACACGTAGAACGTGTCAAAACAGGCTCCTGCACCATTGAGCAAGGCGCCCAGTTTCTGGAGCTGCTCATCAATCTGGAACGTATTTCCGACCACTGCTCCAACATTGCCATTGTCATCCTGCGGCAGACGTCCCCCAAGGACGACTTGGTTCGCACCGATACCCACGCCTACACCCATGAGCTTCACCACGGCCATAATCCCCAGTTTGAGCAGATGTATGCCGAGAGCAAGGCAAAATATTACGCCCCCTTACAGGAGATTCAGGAGCCTGCTTTGAAGAAATAAGCAAAAACCCCCGGACCGTAGCCCGGGGGTTTTCTTCTATCTCTTACTGCTCCTCCTCATTCAGCGGCAGGGGCTGGGGTACCTTGACGCTGTCCAGAGCCTCGATTTGGGACTGAATGGCGGCGAGGGCGGCGTCCTGACCCTCCAGGCCGCCGGAAAGCTCCTCCATGCTGCGGCCCGCCCGCTCCAGCTCCTGGGCGGCGTGGCCCATAGTGGCGGTAATATCAGAACGGAGCCGCTCATAGGCCTCCCGGGTCTTGTTGAACCAGTCCTTTACCTGCTCCTGGTATTTCAGGACCTTGGCCCGGCCCTCCCGTTCAATGGCTTGCGCCCTGCCGTGGGCCTCCAGCTCGATGCTGGCGGTCCGGTCCTTTACCGTCTCATAAGCGGCGGCGGCAGGGGTCAACCGCTCGATTTCCGCCCGAAGGCTGGCAGCCAAAACCTGAAGCTCATCCCGCTCCGCCATGGTCTGGTTCAGTTTATCCTCCCGGTCCGCCAAGGCGGCGGCAAGGCGCTGTCCCTCCGCCTCCAGCGCGGCGATGTGCTTCTCCAACGCGGCGGAGCGGTCCTCCTCCCCGGCTTTGGCTACTTTCTCCTCCGCCAGCTCCTTCTGGACTGCCGCCAGCTTTTGGGCGTGCTCCCGGGCACTACGCTCCAGATAGTCCATCACGTCCTGCTTCTGGAACCCGCCAAAAGCCGCCGTGCGGAACTGAAATCCGTTTTCATTCATGGAGCTTTCCTCCCCGATCCCTATTTTGATATATTATCATATCACAGATTTTGGCGCTTGACAACCAAAGAAACGCCCGGGGGAACTTTTTTCCTTTCTTCTCGTCTAAAAGGGCAAACAAGCCCGAAGGAGTTGTTTACCATGAAAAAAGTCCGCCTGCTGTCCGCCCTGCTCTGCCTCTCCCTTCTGGCGGGGTGCGCCGGGACCCTGGTCCAGCCCCAGGGTACATGGAAACCCCTGCCCACACCGGAGGGGTCGCTGCCTCCGGTACCGGAGCTTGCCTGCACTGCCGAGGGGGCTTTGAATGGCTACCAGTCCTTTGCCCTGAACCTGCTGCGGCAGAACCTCGTGGAAGGGGAAAACACGCTGGTCTCTCCCCTCTCCGTCACCCTTGCCCTGGGAATGACCGCCAACGGAGCCGCGGAGGACACCTTGCGGGAGTTTGAGGCTCTCTTTGGATTGAGCCGGGACAATCTGAACAGCCTGTGCGTCCGGTTTATGGCGGACTATGCCAAGCTGGGCGGTTCCACCGAGGCCATCTTGGTCAACAGCCTGTGGGCCGATCCGGATGTTACCCTGGCAAACGGCTTTGTTCTCCGGTGCCAGGATACATTCCAGGCCCAGCTTTTCCAGCAGGACCTTCAGGATTCCGCCACCGTTCAGGCGGTGAACGACTGGGTCAGCGAGGCCACACGGGGACTGATCCCCGCAGTGATAGACAAATTCAGCGACGAGACTGTGCTGGCCCTTGTCAACGCCATCTATCTGAAAAACAAGTTTCAGCAGCCTTTTGAGACTCCCGCCTCCGACTGGGAGATGGAATTCACTGCCGGGGACGGCACGGTGGCTCACCCCAAAGGGATGCACAACGGCACCCGGAATGAGGAGTATATCTCCGCCGAAAACGGTCAGGGAGTGCTGCTGCCCTATGACGATGGGCGGCTGGGGCTTTTGATGATGCTGCCGGATGAGGGAGTGTCCCTTACAGACTATCTGGCGGATTGGAACGGGAACACGGTCCCGGAGCTGCTCGCGGCCCGGAGCAATACCAGGGTGAGCCTCACCTGTCCCAAATTTAAGACAGAATGGAGCAATTCTTTGAAAGCGTCCCTGTCCGCCATGGGTCTGGAAGATGCCTTTGATCCCGGTCAGGCCGACTTTACCGCCATGGGGACCGCCGGGGGGAATCCCCTCTACATTGGGGACGTGGTTCACAAAACCGTCTTTGAGATCAACGAAAAGGGCACCGAGGCCGCGGCTGTGACGGCGGTAAAGATGGCCCCCACCGCCGCCATGATGCCCCAGGAGCTTATCTATCTCCGCTTTGACCGGCCCTTTATCTATGGCATTGTGGACATGGAAACTGGAGCCCCCCTGTTTCTGGGCACCATGGAACGCTGCGAATGACAAAAAAATCCCGGCAGCCTAAAAAGCTGCCGGGTTTTTTGTTTCCTTTTTCAGCCCGCCTGATAGACCGCCTTTATACCCTTATACATCATATAGCAGTCCAGCTTACCCGTGGTCTCAAAGGGAGCGTGCATGGAGAGGACAGGCACGCCCGCATCCAGGGTGTCGATGTCCCTCTCCGCCATATACGCCGCCACGGTACCGCCGCCACCGGCGTCCACCTTGCCAAGCTCGGCCATCTGCCAGATGACCTCCGCATGGTCAAAGACCCGGCGGATAAAGCCCACCACCTCGGCGGAGGCGTCGCTGGCCCCGGACTTTCCCCGGGAGCCGGTGTATTTGCAAAGGCCCACGCCATAGTTCACAAGGGCGGAATTCCGCTTCTCATAGACCTCGGCAAAATTGGGATCGTAAGCCGCCGACACGTCGGCAGAGAGGCAGAAAGAGTGCTCATAGCAGGTCTTGAGGGCCACCCGCTGGGCGTCGCACAGATCGCTCATAAAGGTGTCAAAGGCCGCCGACTTCATGCCGGAAACGCCGGTGGAGCCGATCTCCTCCTTGTCCGCCAGCATACACACGGCAGTGTGAGCGGGGGTCTCGGTATCCAGCAGGGCGGCAAGGCAGGCGTAAGCGCAGACCCGGTCGTCCTGCCCATAGGCGCCGATGAGGGAGCGGTCAAAGCCCACGTCGCTGGCCCGGAAGGCGGGCACCACCTCCAGCTCGGCGGAGACGAAATCAGCTTCGGTGAGACCATACTTTTGGTTCAGAATATCCAGGATGGCCAGCTTGACCCGGTCAGCCCCCTCATCATCCTTAAAGGGCCGGGAGCCCACCAGGATATTCAGGTTTTCGCCGGGGATAGCCTCGCCCAAGGGCTTCTTGGACTGTTCAGCTCCCAGGTGGGGCAGCAGATCGTCCACGGTAAACACCGGGTCTCCCGCCCCCGCGCCGATGGCCACCCGGATGGCGGAGCCGTCGGTGCGGACTACCACGCCGTGAAGCTCCAGGGGGATGGTGACCCACTGATACTTGCGGATGCCGCCGTAATAGTGGGTCTTAAGAAAGGCAAGCTCACTGTCCTCATAGAGAGGCTGGGGCTTCAGGTCCAGCCGGGGGGAGTCGATATGGGCCGCGCCGATGGATACGCCGTCGGCCAGGGACTTTTCCCCGATGACCGCCAGCATCACCGATTTCCCCCGGTTCACCCGGTAGAGCTTGTCGCCGGGCTTTACCGTCATGCCCCGGGCAAAGGCGGTGAAGCCCCGGGACTGGGCCAGACGGACGGCCTCGTCCACCGCCTCCCGCTCGGTCTTGGCGGCGTCCAAGAATTTCTTGTAGTCCTCGCAGTAGCCCTTCATCGCGGCCTCGTCGGCCACAGAAAGGCGGTCGTAGCCGTTCTTCCTGCTGTCCATAAGCTGCTCCCGCCGCTGCTGGGCGGGAGTTTTTTCCTTCTCTTCCATGCCGTTACCTCCTTGGTCATTGTGTAGATAGGATACCACAAAATCGTGAACTTTTCTATGGTCAAGCCAATATCTTTTGAAAAAGCTCCAACGCCTGCTGCTCAAAATCCTCCGGGGTATCTTTCTCTGTATTTTCCAGGATACAATCGCTATGCTCCCGGAAAAACCCCTCCGGCTTTTGAGCCTCTACCCGGCGGCGGGCGTAGGCTTCGTCAATGCCGTCCCGCTCCATGATGCGTTTGATCCGCAATTCCTTGGGGGCCAGCACCGCCACCACCTCATCGCACCAGCGGGCAAGGCCGCTTTCGATGAGGGCAATAGCGTCAATGGCCAGGACGGAACACCCCGCTCCTTCCGCCGCCGAAAGCATGGCCTCCACCCTTACCACCACATAGGGATGGGTGATGGCGTTCAACTCCTCCAGACGGTTGGGGTAGACCGCCTGGGCCAGACGCTTCCGGTCTATTTTGCCCGCTCCGTCCAGGATATTCTCCCCAAAGGCCCCGGTGAGATCGGTTTTCAGTTCTTCACACTCCGTCAGCAGCTCATGGTAGACCACGTCCGCATCCACCACCTCCGCACCTAAGGAGCGGAGAACGTTCAGGGCGGTGGTTTTTCCCGCCCCGGTAGGGCCGGTGATGCCGATAATTTTCATATGGCTTTCTCCATTTCAGCACACTGATCCTTGATTCCAGTTTTCTTTGCCTACTTTCTTTTTCAAAAGAAAGTAGGTCAGGCGTTGGCCGCCACTGCGGCTTCTATGGCATCCTCGGTCTCCGCCATGGCCTGGAGGGTCTTGCCCAGCAGCTCGTCCAGCTCCCAGCCCAGGTTTTCCGCCCCCTGAGCGATGCACTCCCGGGAGCAGCCGGCGGCAAACTTCTTGTCCTTGAACTTCTTCTTTAGGCTCTTCAGCTCCATATCCTTTGTGGACTTGCTGGGCCGCATGAGGGCGGCGGCGCCGATGAGCCCGGTGAGCTCATCGCAGGCAAAGAGCACCTTCTCCATCTCGTGCTCCGGCTGGGCGTCCGTTCCGGTCATGCCCCAGCCGTGGGAGCAGACGGCGTGGATAAACTCGGGGGTAAACCCCGCTTCCTTCAACAGCTCCGGAGCCTTGACACAATGCTCCTCGGGCCATTTTTCAAAGTCCACATCGTGCATCAGGCCCACAGTGGCCCAGAACTCTTTGTCCTCCCCATAGCCCAGGCTTTCGGCCATCCAGCCCATGACGGCCTCCACAGTGAGGGCGTGGCGGATGTGAAAGGCCTCGGAATTGTACTTTTTCAGGGTTTCCAGTGCGGTTTCCCGGCTGACGCCGGCCGTTAAGGTAGACATATTCATTCCTCCTGTTTTTTCAGTTCCTGTTCTATCAATTCAACCGCCAGGGTGAAGGCGGCGATCCGGCGTTTCGCTACGGTGAGCTGGGACTTGTACCGTTTGGGTTCCCCCTTGGCCTCCAGGGTCATGACGGTCTCCTTCAGCTTATGTAGGGTGGAATCGATCTGGCGTTTGGCCTCCAGCAGCTCCTCCCGGGTGCGCTCCATTTTGGGCTCCTCCTCTTTCCTTCCAGGCTCAGAGGCCCAGCTTCTCCAGGGCCTCCCCCTCGGTGGTCAGGAAAAACACCTGGCTGCCCCGGTTGCTCTCCCGGATGAAATCCCGGAGGGGCTTGCTGGTGTAGGGGGAGAAATCCCCCACAATGGCCAGCTTCATGCCGTAGTTGACGAATTTTTGCAGAATCTCCCCCGCAAGGCCGGTGGACAGGCAGAAAAAGTCCTCGCTGAGGGCCTCCTTGGGGACCACCAGGACGGTACAGCCTGTCTCGTACCGGGCGGAGGCGATGAGGTCCATGCCGTCGGAGGGGGTGGACACAGGGGTCTCCCAGCTCCGGAGGGCGGTCACATTGTCATTTATTTTCTCAAAGGTCACTTTTCTCTACTCCAATTCTATAATATGAAATCCGGCGGCCTTGTTCAGCCGGTTGGTCACCGCAAGCCCCAGGCCCGTGTCCGTGGGGGACTGGGCCCAGATGTCGGATACGTCTATGTGGTCAAAGGCCCGGAGGGCCTCAAAGATATGTCTTGCCTGGGCCGCCTGGTCAGCGGCAGGGCCGATGGTCTCCACCGGACGGCCCCGGAAGTAGCCCTGATATTCGTCAAAGCAGATGATTCCGCTTTTTTCGCCCATCCGGGCCACGATGTACCCCGCCGTCTCGTCCGGGTTCCCCTTCACCACGGTAACAGGAGCCTTGGGAGCGTAGTGGCGGTATTTCATGCCGGGAGCCTTGGGCTGCTCACCGGGGGCCATAAGGCGGCGGACGGCCTCGTCCACCTCCACATCGCCCAGAACCTCCTCCAACTCCTCCAACGTCACTCCGCCGGGGCGGAGGAGCCGGGGCGGGATCACGGTCAGGTCAATAATGGTGGACTCCACCCCCACGGCGCAGGGGCCGCCGTCCAAGATGGCCTCTATTTTTCCGTCCATATCCTCCAGCATGGCCGCCGCCGTGGTAGGACTGGGCCGGCCCGAAGCGTTGCCCGAAGGGGCGGCGATGGGCACGCCGGCGGCGGCGATGACCTCTCTTGTCACTGCGCAGTCGGGGCAGCGCATCCCTACCGTATCAAGGCCCGCCGTCACCCCATCGGGAACGATGGGCTTCCGTTTCAGGATCATGGTGAGGGGGCCGGGCCAAAAGCGGTCTGCCAACTCCCGGGCCACCGCCGGGATGTCCTCACAGTACCGTTCCAGCCAGTCCTCGGATGGAACATGAAGGATGAGGGGGTTATCCTGGGGGCGGCCCTTGGCGGTAAAAATAGCCCTCACCGCATCCTCCTTCAGCCCGTTGGCCCCCAGTCCATAAACCGTCTCGGTGGGAATGCCCAGAAGACCGCCCTCTGCTATGATCTTGGCCCCCTCCTTTACGTCGGCGGGGGTCAGGCGCTTGGTTTTCATTTCTGTCACCTGGCTTTAGTCAAAAATCCGGGTCCTGGTACCTTGAAGCTCGATGGTGGTGTAGGGATCAAAGCCGGCTTTTTGGAGGTAATTCTTTACCGCCAAAATGCCGTACTTGGGGTTCTGCTTCTCGTCCTCCAGCTCCAATTCCACAAAGCCGATCGTTCCATCCTGACCTGAGGCAAGGAGCCAGCCGTCGTCGGCCAGAACGCCATCCAGTTCAGCCTTCATATCATCCAGTGTCTTATTCTCCGGCAGCCGGGGAAAATCAATGCGAAGCTCCATTACTGTGTCTCCTTTTCCAATCGTTCCGCCTGATGGTGGGTCACCAGTGCGTCAATAATTTCGTCAATGACCCCGTTCATCACCGCATCCAGCTTGTAGAGAGTCAGGCCCACCCGGTGGTCGGTGAGGCGGCCCTGGGGAAAGTTGTAGGTGCGGATGCGCTCGTTCCGCATCCCGCTGCCCACCTGGCTTTTCCGGTCTGCTGCGTAGGCCCCCTCCACCTTCTCCCGCTCCTGCTCGTAAAGGCGGGAGGCCAAAAGGCGCATGGCCTTTTCCCGGTTTTGAAACTGGCTGCGCTCCTGCTGGCACTCCACCACCATACCCGTTGGCTTGTGGATAAGGCGCACGGCGGAGGAGGTTTTATTGATGTGCTGGCCCCCCGCTCCCGAGGACCGGAATACCTGCATCTCAATATCCGCGTCGTTCAGGTGTACCGAAACGTCCTCCATTTCCGGAAGGACCGCCACTGTGACAGTGGAGGTGTGGATGCGCCCTCCCGACTCCGTCTCCGGTACCCGCTGGACCCGATGGACGCCGCTCTCAAATTTCAGGCGGCTGTACGCTCCCCCACCCTGGATGGTAAAGCAGATTTCTTTGAGCCCACCCAGTTCGGTCTCGCTCACCGAATCCACCTCCACCTTCCAGCCCCGGGCCTCGGCGTACATGGAGTACATCCGGTAGAGGTCGGAGGCAAAAAGGGCCGCTTCCTCTCCCCCAACTCCCGCCCGAATTTCCACGATAACGTTTTTGTCGTCGTTGGGGTCCCTGGGCAGGAGCAGGATTTTCAGCTCATTTTCCAGCTCCGGGAGAGCAGCCTTTGCGGCGTTAAATTCCTCGTGGGCCAGCTCACCCAGGTCAGGGTCGGAAAAGAGGGTCTGGCTCTCCTCAATGGTCTTTTGGGTCTGAAGATAGGTCCGGTAAGTTTCCATGAGAGGGGCAAGTTCCTTCTGCTCCTGGTTCAGCTTTGCCGCCAGGGAGGGGTCGTCGTAGGTGGCTGGATCGGAAAGGCGGGCCTCCACCTCCTGGTAGCGCTGCTCGATATTCTTTAGCTTGTCCAGCATGGGGGAAACCTCCTTCCTGAAATCCGGCCTTTACCGGTCAAAAATAAAGGATTTTACCAGGGCCAGGGGCTCCCGGAAAAACATCTGCACCGCTGAGGGCTTATGGCTCACTGGAGCGGCCAGGGTAGAGATATACTGGTCGTTGTAGCTCTCCCCCGGAAGCCTTGCCTCCCTGGCCCGGTCCCAGAGCATTTCAATCCGGGACAGATGGAAACCGCTGGACACCAGAAGCACATCATCGGTAAGGCTCCAGCCCTGGGCCGTCATCAGGTCCATGGTGTAGTTGGCGTTCTGCCAAGTGTTCCGGGACTGGTCTTCCCGGTAGATATTTTCTCCGTCAACCCCATGGGCTGCCAAATACTCATACATACACTGGGCCTCGGACATATGCTCATCGTCCCCCTTGCCCCCGGTGACCACCACCTTCATGTCCGGGTGGTCCTGCAAATAGGAAAGGGCGGTATCCAACCGGTCCCGGAGCAGGATGGAGGGACCGTCCGGCTTCACCTGACAGCCAAAGATGACCATGGTCTGGGGCTGGCCTACAATGCTTGTGCGGCTGTGGATGCCGATATAGGCTTCCAAGGCCGCAAAGCACAGTATCCCCAAAACCAAGAGGACCAGTATCCCATTCCGGAGGGTGTGTTTTTCACCCTTTTTCCCGCCGTAACCGCTGCGGCCGTCCCATATGGGTTGATAGCTCATTGTCTCATCTCCTCCAGTTCGGCGGCCAAGGTCTCCCAAACGGTGTAGAGGTGGGCGATCTCCTCCTCCAGCACGTGCTGCTCCTCATAGACCTTTTGCAGCTCCAGGTAGTTGTCAGAGACCTCCTCCGCCCTCTGGGCCAGCTCGTACTGCTTCTCCTCCGCCTTGGCTACCGCCCGCTCGGCGGCGGCGACCTGCTTTTCCAGTTCCTTAGTACCGCCGGGGCGCTTGGGTTTTTCCTTTTTAGGCTCCTCCTTGACTGGGGGCTGCGTCCCGTTTTTGGCGTAGACCTTCTGCCGCTCCTGAAAATCCAGGAACTCCTGATAAGTCCCCTTGAAGTCGGTGATCGTTCCCTTTTCCAGCATCCAGACCCGCTGGGCAAATTCGTTGATAAAATAGCGGTCGTGGGAGACAAAGAGCAGGTTCCCCTCGTAGGCCCGTACCGCCTCCTCGATCCAGTCCCGGCTGTCCACGTCCAGGTGGTTGGTTGGCTCGTCCAAAATCAGCAGGTTGATTTTTTTGCTCATCAGCTCGCACAGCTTCAGACGGCTTCTCTCTCCGCCAGAGAGGTCGGAAACCAGCTTGAACACGTCCTCTCCCCGGAAGTTGAAAGCCGCCAGGGTGTCCCGGGCCTCCTGGGGGGTGCAGTTCAGGTCCCACAAAAGGGTGTCCACCAGGTTCCGTTCCGGGTGGTCGAAGGTCACAAGCTGGGGCAGGTAACCGATGCGGACAGTAGGACCAAAGTGGAGCTTGCCCCCGGCAGGCTCCAGCTCCCCCAACAAAATCTTTACAAAGGTGGACTTTCCCGTGCCGTTGTCGCCCAGCAGGGCGACCCGCTCGCCGCCGGCTACTTCCAGGTTCACGTTCTCAAAAAGGGTCCGTCCCTCAAAGCCCATGGCAAGGTCCTTGACGGTGAGTACCTCGTCCCCCCGGAACTCCTTCTCCCCAAAGCCCATGGTCAGCTTCCGCTCCTTGGTGGGGCGGTCGGTGGTCTGGAGTTTTTCGATCCGCCGTTCCATGTTGATGGCCCGCTTGTAGAGTTTATCGTTGCCCATGAAGGCCCACAGGCGCATCTTGTCCGCCGCTTCCTCCAGTTGGGCCACCTTGGCCTGTTCCTTCTCGTACTGCTTCAGTTTTTCCTGGAAGCGGCGCTCCTTTTCCTCCACATAAAAGCTGTAATTGCCGGAATACAGCTCCGCCTTTCCGTCGTGAATCTCCACACAGCGCTGGACCACCCTGTCCAGAAACCAGCGGTCATGGGAAATGGCCAGCACAGTACCCTTGTAGTGGGAAAGATAATCCTCCAACCACTCAGTGGCGTAGAGGTCCAGGTGATTGGTGGGCTCGTCCAGAAGCAATATCTCCGTTTCCCGCAGTATGAGCCGGGCCAGATTCACCCGGGTCTTTTCCCCTCCCGAAAGCTCGGTAAAAAGCTGTTTGCGCATGGCGGGAGAAATATCCAGGCCGTTACAGACCTTGTTGAGGTTCATCTCCGTCTCATAGCCCCCCTGCCGCTCAAAAAGGGCGGTAAGGGTGTCATAGCGGGAGAGGGCGGCCCTGTCTCCCTCCCCCATCTTTTCTGCCAGCTCCCCCATCTCCTTTTCCATGGCCCGAAGGTGGTCAAAGGCGGTGTTCAGCACATCGAAAACGGTATATTCCGGGGGGTAGACGGGAATCTGAGAGATCAGCCCCACTCCCTTGCCGGGGGCTGTCCGGGCCTCTCCTTCATCGGGAAGCAGCTCCCCGGTGAGGATTTTGAACAGGGTGGTCTTGCCGGCCCCATTCCGGCCCAGCAGTCCCACCCGCTCCCCCTGGTCTACCTGAAAGGAGAGCCCGTCTAAAATTTTCCTGCCGACCTCAAACTCAATGGAGAGGCCGGTCACTTGAATGTCTATCATAGGTGTTTCCTCAAGCCCAAAGGGGCAACGCGCCCCTGTTATTCTTCTACGGTAATGCTTTTCAGATAATCCGTGATGGTCTCAAATTCCATCCCCCGGGATGCCTTCACCAGAATGGTGGTCCCCGGACGAACGAGGTCATGGAGGGTCAGCATGGCCCGCTCCTTGGTCTCAAAGTGATAGCACTCCGGGACCTGGGAGGTAATGGCCGCGTCATAGATATTCTTCGCCAAATCCCCAATGGCGATCAGACAGTTCACATGACTGCGGCCCAGAAACTCTCCCACCCCGGCATGGAGCACTCCCGCCAGGGGGCCAAGCTCAAACATATCCCCCAGGACGGCAATTTTGTACTCCCCGGTGTACCCGTCCAGCACCTCGATGGCGGCCCGCATGGACTGGGGATTGGCATTATAGGCGTCGTCCAGAATGGTGATATTTTCCCCCCGCGGCAAAATGTTCATCCGCATTTTGGTGGGAGCAAAGTTGTGGACCCCGGCGGCAATCTCCTCCAGGGTCATGCCAAAGCGCTCCCCCACGGCGGCTGCCATAAGGGTGGGATAAATCATATGGTCCCCCAGGGCGGGAATGTCCATATGGCAGGCTCCCCTGGGAGTCGTCACATCGCAGGAGAGCTGGCTTCTCCAGTCGCTCTCCAAATCCCCGGCCCGGTAGTCCAAGCCCTCTCCTTTTCCCACATAGATAATGGGGCCTGTCCAGCGGGCGTCAATATCCTTCTCCGCGCTCCGCAGCAGCTCATCGTCCCCGTTGAGAATCGCGGCACATCCGGGCCTTGCGTGGTTGAATACCTCCAGCTTGGCCTTCATGGTGTTTTCCCGGCAGCCAAAGGCCTCGATGTGGGCGTCTCCGATGTTGGTGACGCACACCACGTCAGGCTGGGCAATGCCGGAAAGGAAATCCATCTCTCCCGGATGGTTGATGCCCAGCTCCACCACGGCGATCTCGTGCTCCTTTCCCAGCCGCAGCAGGGTCATGGGAAGGCCGATGTCGTTATTTTTGTTGCCCTCGGTCTTGAGAACGGTGAATTTCTCGCTCAGAACGGCGGCGATCATATCCTTGGTGGTGGTCTTGCCCACGCTGCCCGTGATAGCTACCACCGGGATGTTAAAGCGGCTTTTGTACCACACCGCCAGGTCCCGGAGAGCCTGGTGGGTAGAGTCCACCTTGATGTAGAACTTTCCGGGCAGATAGCTCTCCCTCTCCCGCTGGGTGAGGCACCCGGCGGCGCCCCCCTCCAGAGCCTGGTTGATATAGGCGTGGCCGTCGAACCGCTCCCCGGCAAGGGGCAGAAACAAGGCCCCCCTGCCGATGGTGCGGCTGTCCGTCTCCACCTGGGTCACTGTGGCGTCCAGGTCAGTGAAGTCCCCCAACAAACGGCCCTTCACTGCTTCTAATATCTCCCGTACGGTCAAGGCCTCCATGGCGGGAGCCTCCTTTCAGTCCTTGCGCCGCTGGCGCAGGGAACTTTCTATGATGCGCTGGCAGAGCTGGGAATAGCCGATCCCCGCTGCCGCCGCCTCCTGAGGCATGAGGCTGGTAGGGGTCATGCCGGGGAGGGTGTTGATCTCCAAAAACCAGAATTTTCCGGCCTCGTCCAAAATAAAGTCGGCCCGGGAATAGACCGCCAGGCCCAGTCCGGCGTAGACCGCCTCGGCCTTTTGGGCCACATCCGCCGCCTGTTCCGGGGTGAGCGGAGCGGGACAGACCTCCTCCGCCGCCCCCGGCTGGTACTTGTTCTCATAATCGTAAAAGCCCTCATGGGGAATGATTTCGATGGCGGGCAGGGCCTTTCCGTCCAGCACACCCACCTGAATCTCCCGGCCCGCCACGTACCGCTCCAGCACACAGCGGCCCCCGTAGTTCAGCCCATCCAGCAGGGCGGCGTGAAGGGCCTTTTTGTCCCTGACGATGGAGACCCCGATAGAGGAACCGGAGTCCACCGGCTTCACTACGCAGGGCACAGGGGTCCTGCTGGTAAGGGAATCCACCTCTTTTTCGGTGTAGACGGCAAATTTCCATTCCGGGGTGTCCACAAAACGGCTCACCAGCCGCTTGGTCAAGTCCTTATCCATAGCGATGGCGGAGCCAAGATACCCGGAGCCTGTATAGGGGATTCCCAGCAAATCAAAGGCGGCCTGGACCCTGCCGTCCTCTCCGCATTGCCCGTGGAGGGCCAGAAACACAAGATCCGCCTCCCGGCACAGCTCCAGGACCCCAGGGCCAAAATCCCCCTTGCCCTTCCATTTTCGGGAGGCCTTTACCTCCTCCAGATTGGGAGCTGTCCGGTCCACCGACTGCCAGCGGGCCGGAACGGGAGCGCCGTACAGTTCCTCCGGCGTCATGCCGGGATAATCCTCCAGGCCAAAGTACATATCCACCAGGGCCGCCGTATGTCCCAGTCCCCGCAAGGCCCCGGCAATCTTGGCCCCCGAGGACAGGGACACGTTCCGCTCCGGGGACAGCCCCCCAGCCAATACTACGATTTTCACGGGTGATCCCTCCATAAAAGGTCATATCACACCAGTTTATGCTTGAGTGTAAATGATACCACAAAATCCAGAAAAAGACAAGCCGTGACCCCCTTTAAAAAACACTTGCTTCCCTCCCTGTACTTGTATATAATAAACTGTGTCGTTATGGGCCTCGGAAAAGGCAAACCGTTTTTGGTTGCGAATCCCCCGGCCCGGAGGTAACGAACTATGGTAAAAGCAATCGTGGGCGCCAACTGGGGCGACGAGGGCAAGGGTAAAATTACCGACCTTTTGGCAGAGAAATCCGATGTGGTTATCCGCTTTCAGGGCGGGGCCAACGCGGGACACACCATTATCTGCGATTACGGCCGCTTTGCCCTGCACCAGCTTCCCTCCGGGGTCTTCTACCCCCACACCACCAACGTCATTGGCACCGGGGTGGCCCTGGATGTGACCAAGTTCCTGAATGAGCTGAAGTCCCTGGAGGAAGGCGGCGTTCCCGCTCCCCATGTGCTGGTGGACCAGCGGACCCAGGTGCTCATGCCCTACCACTCCCTTCAGGACGCCTATGAGGAGGAACGGCTGGCAGGCAAGGCCTTTGGCTCCACCAAGTCGGGCATCGCCCCCTTTTACTCCGACAAATACGCAAAGCAGGGCATCCAGCTTGCCGACCTGTGGGATGAAACGCGGCTCATGGCCCGCTTGGAGCAAATTTGCCAGTTGAAAAACGTGCTGTGGGTCCACCTCTACCACAAGGACCCCCTGGACCCCAAGGCTCTCTTTGACGGCCTCATGGCTCAGCGGGAGGCCATCGTTCCCTACGTTGGGGACGCCGTAGCCTTTATTCATAAGGCGCTTAAGGAAGGTAAGACCGTGCTTCTGGAGGGCCAACTCGGCTCCATGAAGGACCCGGACCACGGCATCTACCCCTTTGTCACCTCCTCCCACACCCTGGCCGGCTTCGGCGCGGTGGGCGGCGGGGTCCCCGCCGCCGCCATCCGGGATGTGATCTGCGTTTCCAAGGCCTACTCCTCCAGCGTGGGCGCTCCCGGCGAGCCCTTTGTCAGCGAGCTGACTGGCGCCGCGGGAGACGAGCTGCGCCGCCGGGGCGGGGACAAGGGCGAGTTTGGCGCCACCACAGGCCGCCCCCGCCGGGTGGGCTGGTACGACGCGGTGGCCAGCCGCTACGGCTGCATGGTACAGGGCGCCACCGAGGTGGCCCTCACCGCCATCGACTGCCTGGGCTATCTGGACGAGCTCAAGGTTTGCGTGGGCTACGATGTGGACGGCAAAGTGATCCGTGATTTCCCCGTATTCTCCCAGCTTTGCAAGGCCAAGCCTGTTTACGAGACTCTCCCCGGTTGGAAATGCGATATTCGTGGCGTTACCGAATTTGGCAAGCTGCCCCGGGAAGCTCAAAATTATGTAAACTTCATCCAGAAAGAACTGGAGGTCCCCATTAAGATCGTCTCCACCGGCCCTAGCCGCCACGAGATCATTGACCTTCACTAAGAAAAGCGCCCCGCCAAATGGCGGGGCGCTTTTCTACCGCAAGAATACCGTTTTAGTCGCAACCGCCTCCCGGAAGGCCCTGTCATGCTCCACAAAAAGCATAGTGGGGGCAAATTCTCTCAGCAGCTCCTCAATTTGCATCCGGGAGTATATGTCAATAAAATTCAGCGGCTCGTCCCAGACGTAGAGGTGGGCCTTCTGGCACAGGCTTTTGGCGATCAGGGTCTTTTTCTTTTGCCCCTCCGAAAAATCCCCCATATCCTTCTCAAATTGTATCCGTTGGAAATCCATCTTCCGCAGGATGGCCTTAAAAAGACTCTCGTCGATGCCCGCCTGCCGGGCCAGGTCTGTCAGAGACCCCGACAGATGGGAGGTATCCTGGGGCACATAGGAGATCACCAGCCCGGAGCCTGTGCTGACGGTTCCCGTATGGTCAATGTCCTGCCCTGCCAGCAGCTTCAAAAGGCTGCTCTTGCCGCTTCCGTTGGGGCCATCCAGGGCGATGCGGTCTCCCCGGTTCAGCTTGAAGGTGATGGGAGGACAAACCTTCCGTCCATCATAGGCCACCTCCACATGGTCAAAGGAGGCCAATGTGTCTGAATGATATTCCAACGGTGACAGCTTCAGGCTCTGGACCGTCTCCCGGTTCCGCAAAAGGCCCTCCTTTTCCTCCAGGGCCTTTTCCTGTCTGGCCTCAATGGTCTTGGAACGCTTCATCATCTTGGCCGACTTGTGGCCGATATAGCCTTTATCTGGCCGCAGCCCGGAATTCCGGGCGCCATTTTTTGTAGCCTCCACCCGGTCGGACCATACCTCGTTCCGCTTTGCCGCCTGCCTGAGCCGCCTCACATCCTTTTGGAGCCGTTGGCTCTGGGCCTCCTCAAACTCCTGCTGCCGCTGGAAATTTTCCATCCAGGAGGAAAAATTCCCGCTCTGAACCTGAATATCTGTCCGGTTCAGGGACAGGATG
>CANDEE010000010.1 GCA_947383685.1 uncultured Pseudoflavonifractor sp. | reverse complement strand
AATGGACTACTGCAAAGGCCCCGGCGGCGGTGGAGCGCAGCCGGGGCCGCTTTTTTTGCTACTCAGAAGCGGAAGCATCAACCAAAGCACTGATTTCTTCATCTGAAAAGCCAGAAGCGGAAAGGAATGTAAGACGGCTTGCAACCAAAGGGTATGAATATGTAGAAACCTTCTCGGCGGCTTCCTGATATGCGGAAAGGTTGCTTGTTTTGCTATCGTCAAGATAGGCCATAGCCGCATCGGCTACTTCCGACATAACAAAGATATACAGGCTTGCTTTTTCCTTGTAATCGTCAAACTCTTCCGTTCCATTGCCCTTAATATCGGAAAGCTGGCGGTAGTTGTAATCTGTAAGGGTATCTTTAAGGGATTTTGCGGCGTTGTATGCGTCAAGGTCTGACGTACCTTCAACAGAAAGAAGGGACTGAAAGGCGTTGTACTGCTGTTCGGCGGCAGTACAGATCACAAGGATTTCAGAATCAACGATCTTTGCGGTTTCCTTGTCTTCCTCGGAAATTTCGGGGGTGCTTTCTGTGGGGGCGCTAGGCGTGCTGCTGTCTTCCGGCGGGTTTTCAGAGGGGGAAGAAGCCGAACTGGAACTGGGCGTATCTTCTGACCGTGAGGAAGACACACTGGAACTGGGTGTATCATCGGCGGGATCAGAAGATTTACCGCCAGAAAGGCCGTTGCCAGCAGCGCCCAGAACGCAAAGTACGATCAGCCAGAACCACCACTTCTTATACAAGGGTTTTTGCAGTTTCTCTTTCTTTTCCATTGAAATAACCTCTTTCCTGCCCCGGTATAGCCGGGGCGGTTTTATTTTATCCCGTAGCCTTTTCGGAGTTTCCAGGCCCAGAAGCTGATCGACCTTCCACCTGTTTCTTTTCTTCAAGCAATTGCCGATCCAGTTCGGCGTGAAGTTCTGCGTCAGTCATTTCTTGCGGCGCTCTTGCTTCCTGCTGCTGGCCTGTATCAACAGGCAATGTACCGGAACTGCCAACCGAAAAACCGTCTATCAGCTTTTTGACAGCGGCCTTTTCCCTATCGTCCAGCTTCCAATACGCCCGGATAATGCGCTTGATCAGTTCATCATCAGAAGCGGCAATTGCAGAAAACACCTGGGATAGTTCATCGTCCGGGGAAAGCGGTTGGAACATCTCCCCTTCCCCAGTGCGGAGCCAGGTTTCGGAAACACTAAACTCGCGGCAGATCAAAGAAATCACAGCGTCAATAGGCTCGTTTCTTCCAATTTCATAAGTTGCTATGGTATTAGGTTTCACGCCAATACGTTCGCCAAATTCTCGTTGCGTAAGGTCAAGAGCCTTACGCAATTTTTTTATGCGATCATGCAAACCAATCACCCCCTTTCTGACATTGAGTATATCACAAAAAATCGCAAAGTCAAGAAAAATCGCAAAATCAAAAATGGGGGTTGACAAACTTGATTTTGCGTAGTAATATAGTCGCATAGTCAAGAAGAAAGGAGGGCAATGATCGTGACAACCAACGAACGGCAAATGGTAAAGCAGGCGGCCCATAGCGTTATTGCGGCAACATCAACGTATTGCGAGCTGCTGGAAAAGCGGATGAAGAAATCGGACGGAAGCGCGGAACAGATACAGGAAATCGCGGACAGCCTGCGGGCGCTGAACCACGCAACGGTAGCTATGGAACGGCTTTGCCGGATTCTGGACGGCCCAGAACCCGGCAAACTGACCTACAAGAAGGGCCGCCCGGTCTATGAAGCAGCAGAACAGAGGGGCTAATCACCCTTATGCTCTATAGCTTCAATAACGAGGGCAAGTACATGGTTATGTTCAACCCGGAGATTATCAAGAAGTCCGTGGCTTACGAGGCGGAGGAGGGCTGTCTCTCCCTTACCGGCACCCGGAAAGCTAAGCGTTGGCAGTCTATCAAGGTGCAATATCAGAACGAGCAGTTTCTCCCCCGCTTCAAGACCTTTACCGGTTGGACAGCGCAAATCATTCAACACGAGATCGACCACTGCGAGGGAATTTTGATTTGAACCAGGAGGATTCTCTATGAAGCGGATTATCATTTTATCCGACACCCATGGGCTGCTGCGGCCGGAGGTGCTGGAGTATCTGACCCAGGCAGACGTTATAATTCATGGCGGCGACATCAACACCCAGGCTATTGTGGATAAGCTGCAGGAGTATGCCCCGCTCTATATCGTTCGAGGCAACAATGACAAAGAGTGGGCGGAGGGACTGCCCCTCCATCTTACCTTTGCTATTGAGGGCGTCAGCTTCTTCCTGGTTCACAACAAGAAGGATGTACCGCCCGGTTTGTCTGATACAGATGTGGTGGTCTATGGCCACTCCCACAAGTATGCCTGCGAGGAGCGGGACGGTGTGCTGTGGCTAAACCCCGGCAGTTGTGGACGGCGGCGTTTTGACCAGGAGATCACCTTCGCTATTATGACTGTCGACAACGGACATACAAAAGTAGAGAAAGTAGTCATTCCTCACAAAACGAGGTAGCACGGCATTTCTTTGGACTCCGTCCCCCCAAAAATTGAGCCGCTTCCTGAATCGGAGGCGGCCCTCATGTATAAAATCCCCAAATTGAAGAAAAACTGAATTTGGGGTGATTGCAGCTATGAACTTTTTTCGGGGTACAAAGCAGACGGGGCCCTATTTTGAAGGGTGGTATTTCAAGCACCAAAACCGGCATGGTCAGACTCTTGCGCTGATTCCCGCGTTTCATATTGACAGTGCAGGACGCCGTACCGCCTCTCTGCAAATTATTTCAAATCAAGAATCATGGTGGTTGGAGTATCCTGGCACGCAGTTTCAAGCCTTTCAACAGCCCTTTCAGGTTCAAATCGGGCAGTCCAGCTTCAGCAGTCAAGGGATAAGCCTCCACATTGAGCAGAATGGCCTTTCCCTCTACGGCACGCTGCGCTATGGCCCGCTCACTGTCCTCCGCTCTGATATTATGGGGCCGTTTCGATTTTTTGCGGGAATGCAGTGTTCTCACGGCGTCATCAGTATGGGGCATTCTCTGCAAGGAACATTATGTCTGAACGGGGAACAAATTGATTTCTCCAGCGGAATTGGGTATATCGAAACGGATCGCGGGCGCTCCTTTCCCCGCGCCTACCTCTGGAGCCAATGCGTATGGGATGGACCAAAGCCCGGCAGCTTAATGCTGGCAGCGGCAACAGTCCCTCTCCCCGTGGGAAGTTTTACCGGCTGTATCTGTTCCGTTTTTTACCGCGATCAGGAATACCGCTTGGCAACTTACCGGGGCGCCAGAATGGAAACGTGGTCTCCTTCCGGAGCAGTCATCCGCCAAGGAAAGTACCGCCTTGAGGCAGAATTGCGGAACGAGCGGAAGCTGGCCCTCCACGCCCCAGTAGAGGGCCGCATGGAGCGCACCATTCACGAGAGTCTTTGCGCAGAGGTATGCTACCGTTTTTGGCGGGGGAAAGACCTCCTGTTTCAGCATACCGGTCAAAACGCCAGCTTTGAGTATTCCAAAATGGAGCGTCCTCCCTCTGATTTCCTGACGGAGCCGGCAAAAAAAGGCCCGGCAGGGTCTCCCCTACCGGGCGGTTAACGAGCCTAATGGGACGGGCAACACTTTCTTTTTCATTTTTTCCTCCTGGTTAATGCTTCTCTTTGTTTTCATAAAGCAAGGAAAGGTCCCTGTGCAAGAATTTTACCGGCAAGAATTTACAAACTGTTCATGTCCCGCCCCTTCTTTTTAGTTGCGAATTTTGGGTTTTCGGACTATAATACCCTTTAACGGTAAAGCTACCGTTACCTCACGACAAAGGAGTGGTTACCTTGAACGGAGAAACCGCCAACCATGGAAATCCCATCCCTAAAAAACCCCGGGGAAAATTGAGCGGTCTGCTTATCAATCTGCTGGTAACGCTGGCGGTAGGTCTGGTATTCTTTTATCTGGCTCTCCCCGCCATCAACCTTCAATCCCCTGATTTTTACAGCTTTGTCTTTTTGCTGTGCGTGGTCTATGTTCTCTGTGCTTTGGTGACCTCCGGTTTTGACCGGAAGAATGCCGGGGGCTTCAAGGAGTACTTTCGTTTCATCCGGCTCCGGTGTCTGCCGGTAGGGATTCTGATGGCCGTACTGGCGCTGGTAGCCATCTTGGGCGAGGTCATCTCTATGCCTATTTTTCGGGCCAGCAGCTACCGGGAACTTTTGCAGGTGGAAAATGGAGACTTTGCCGCCGACATTGCCGAAATCTCCTTTGCGGAAATCCCTACGCTGGACCGCCAGTCCGCCGAATACCTCAGCGACCGGCAGATGGGTACCCTCAGCGACATGGTGAGCCAGTTTGAGTACTCCGACGACTCCACCCAAATCAACTACCAAGGCCGGCCTGTCCGGGTGGCTCCCATCGCCTACGCCGACATCATCAAGTGGTTTACCAACCGTTCCCAAGGTTTACCCGCCTACGTGATGGTGGATATGGTGACCCAGGAAGCCACTGTCCAGCGGCTTCCTGACGGCATGAAGTACTCCTTCTCCGAGCCTCTCAACCGTAACATCATGCGCCATCTGCGGTTTCACTTTCCTACCATGATGTTCTCCACCCCGGAATTTGAAATCGACGAGTCAGGCCATCCCTGGTGGATCGCCCCCCGGGTGGTCAAAACCATCGGCCTATTTGGAGGCGCCGATATTCAAGGAGCCGTCCTGGTAGACGCCGTTACCGGAGAATGTACCTACCACGAGAAGGTCCCCAACTGGGTGGATACCCTCTACGATCCCCTTCTCATCATGCAGCAGTATGACTACCATGGCACCCTGGTCCACGGGTTCATTAACTCCATCTTTGGTCAGCGGGACGTGACCCAGACCACCAGCGGATACAACTATATCGCCCTCAACGACGATGTATATGCATATACAGGCGTCACCTCCGCCAACGCAGACCAGTCCAATCTGGGTTTTCTGCTCACCAACCAGCGGACCAAGGAGACCAAATTCTACACCGCTCCCGGCGCCACAGAGGAGGCCGCCCAAGCCTCCGCAGAGGGCGTAGTGCAGGACCTCCATTATCTGGCAACCTTCCCTCTGCTGCTGAATATTGCCGGGGAGCCCACCTATTTCATCCCCATGAAGGACGCCACCAATCTGGTAAAAATGTACGCCATGGTCAATGTGGCCCAGTACCAACTGGTGGCTACGGGAACTACTGTTCCTGCCTGTGAGCAGAGCTATATTCAGATGCTTGCGGAGAAAGGGATCACCCAGGCCGAGGACCTGCCCCAGAACAGCGTCAGCGGCGTCATTGCAGAGCTGCGCTCTGCAGTACTGGACGGCAACACCTATGTATTCGTCCGGCTGGAGGGAGAGCGCGTGTTTTACTCTATCTCCGCTGCGGAAAACAACGTGGCGGTCATCCTCAATGTAGGGGACCGCGTAACCATCGGACACACGCCTGCGGCGGAGGGTTCTGACATCCTCACGGGATACAGTATTGTCCGTGACAAAGCAGCTGGCAGCAGTACAGCGGCCTTCCCCGCAGAAACTACCCCCTGACAGAAAAAACTACTCGTGTAAAATAGCAGAGGGCGGGACCTGATAGGTCCCGCCCTCCTTATGTTTTCTTCGGTGTCAGGCTCAGCAGCCACAGCCGTTGTTGCAGCCACAGCCGTTGTTGCAGCCACAGCCACCCCAGTTTCCACCACAGCAGCACAGGAGCAGGATGATGATGAGGATGATCCAGCAGCAACCGCCGCCCCAACCGCCACAACCGTTATTGCAGCACATAGAAGTACCTCCCAAAAGAGAATTTGAAGTCCGGCCCGCGTTCCTGGCCGGCTTCAATCCATCTTATGCACAGGACTTCTATTGGTGCTTACGGGACAACAAGCGCTTCCGTCTCTGCGGCAGGATTTTAGTCCCACCTTCTCCTTTGGCGCATTTTACTGTTCCGCCGTTCCTTCTTCACAAGAAGACAAATTTTCGGGCAGCGGCCCCATAGTCCCTACACAGCGGTTAATGGGAGTACCCAGGTTATGGAATTTCTCCTCATAGTCGGTCATGATACCCTGAACGCCGTAGACGTGGAGGTCACGGGTCACCTCCGACAGCGTGAACCCGGCTTTTGGAAATTGAAACAGAGACCATTCAAACAGGTCGTGGTTGTCCGTCTTGAAGTGGACCTGCCCCTTTTCGCTGAGCACCTTCCGGTAACGGAGCAAAAATCCGGGATGGGTCAGGCGGCGCTTGGCGTAACGGGCGCCCGGCCATGGATCACAAAAGTTGACGTAGACCCGGTCCACCTCGCCGGGAGCAAAATAGGCCTCCAGGTCGGCAGCGTCAGCGTCAATGAAAAAGACGTTGGAAAGGCCCATCTCCTTTGCCCTCTCGGCAGCGATAACCATTGCGTCAGGCACCCGTTCCACAGCAACGAGGAGCACATCAGGTTCAGCCTGGGCAGTTCCTACGGTAAAACGGCCCTTGCCGCATCCCAACTCCAGATGGATAGCTTTGGCCGATGGCATCAGATCCCGCCAATGGCCCCTGTGCTCCTTAGGTTCGGTAATAACAAGAGGGTCACAGGCCTCCAGCCGTGGGATCAGGTTTGGTTTTTTTCGCATCCGCATAGTAAATTCCTCGCTTTTTGGGTTTTCACTTTCTATTTAGCATACCACAGGCAAGAAAATCTTGCAATAGACGGAATTTTAGCTTATAATATATTTTATCATCCGGGTATAGTTGAGTTGGTACCATTTCACATTTTGGGAAACCAGACGGCGCTATCAACCATTTTGAAACCTGGATGCCGCAAGGGATGGAGACTGTAGGCGAAGAGGGCACTCCCTTTCCCCTATTCCCTGCTCGGTTATCCCGCAAGACCACAACACTACTCACAGGCAGAAAAGTTTGCTTTTCCACCAGCCTTTGTGGTATGATAGTTAAAACTGAATATCCGGGTATAGCGGAGTTGGTACCGCGCCACATTTGGGAGTACCGTGGCTGTATCCGGGGTGGGTTGAGGTGAAACGCCGAGGTGCCTTGCGGCGACTGTGTTTGCTGGGTTTTCCTTCTCGGCTAAATTGGGCAGAAAAACCGCTTTGACCACAGGAATGACCACAGACAGAGTGAACTTGCTTTTTCTCGCAAATCATGATATAAACTAAATACCCGGGTGTAGCCTATCGGTTAGGCACTTGGTTTGGGAAGATGGGCTCGGCATCCAACAACTTTGTCCCGCAAGCCCGGAAGCCGCTGGGGCAGTAGCTCATATCGAAAAGTTCAATTTCAAATCCCCACTTCAAATTCCCTTTTGACCACATGCTTGCCCACAGTCAGCAGAACAGGAAAACTCAATATCCGGGTGTGGTGCAGTTGGTAGCACGGGTGGTTTGGGACCACCAGGCCGCAGGTTCAAGTCCTGTCACTCGGACCAAAAGCCCCTCTGAAATCAATGATTTCAGAGGGGTTCTATTAGTTCTCATTTGATATGATCAATACAATAAAATGTCCCTTTTTCGAGAAACTCTTCTGTTGTCAAAAAAGACTTACCTATATGGTTCAATGTTAACAGTAGGCGATAACAGGCCACTTCACCTGCAACATTGCAGTATGGATATATGCCGTCCGGAAGTCTATTCTGGGATATTATATACTCTTCATCTTCATCATAAATGTCCCCATTCCGCGTGTCTTCACATTCCATGTTCTCATCATAAAAGTCACTATCAATTTCTATGTCTGCCCACGGAAATAACTCTTGAATAACTTGATCGTATGCTTTAAGCCCAAAGCCCCATAATTCATGATCAAAAAGGATTATTTCATTTTCGTTGTCGTCACAGGATTTTAATACGAATCTTCCTCTTCCCGACGATTTGTTAACCCACTCCTGAACCTCTAATATCAACACTCCTCGATTTTGAGCCTCAATCATCCACTCCTTTGCCAATACCAATGATGCGTGCCTGTGTTCATAGTCACTCAAGTTATTAGCGATCTCAAGCAATTTAGAGAACGAATTATCTATTGTTTGATTTTTGGGTATGCGAATTTTCCATTGCTTTTCTGTGAAAACAAGAGTTTCACTGTTTACTCTTTCCCAAATGCAGACGTTATTCACAGGTGAACAAAGTACAATTATTACAGGGAGTGAATGATTTATCCAATAGTTACGATGCTTTCCATCAACACGAAAAACAATATAGTCTCCATCTTCCTCTGTAAAATAAGATTCTCCTGACTTAATTTGAATAGCAATCATTTTGCCTGTGGCCAAATTCCTTTCCTTTGTTTCAATGAGTGCATCAATGCCATAGTCAGCAATTGGTTGCTCTCGAAAAATAAAGTCATTCCTTTCAAACGCTGCAGCACAAGCATACACGCCCATTCTTTCGACTTTTTCTATATCAGGCATATTGCTTCCCCTCTCAATCTATAAATTCGCATTATTTTTATCATTATAACATATCTATTATATGTTTTCTACCGCTTTCCTCATTTTCCAATTGGATTTCCGCTATGCTTCTCTTGTCTATTGTGGTGCAAATACTCTCTTCATAAATCTCCCACGATTGATCTTGTTTTTTGCGTTGTTGACGGCTATAATTTAGTCAAACCCACTATTCCTGACAATCAGAATGCGAGGTAATCATTGATGGTAGAATTAAAAGACATCGATAAAACACTCGCTGCGTTTTTGCTGGATAACATTCAAAAGAAACAAGGCAAACCTTCATATAGTGAAGTAGCTGAGGTTTTGAGCGCACGATTAGGACGCAAAATCAATCCACACTATAATCTTGCTGTCCCACTCAGGAATGTATCTACCCTCTGTCACGAACTGGGGCTTCCTCTTATTTCTGCGCGTGTCATCTATTCTGGTGCAAATAATCTTAAGCTGATTGGCGAAGGTTTTTATCCACTTGCTTGTGAACTTAAGCCAGAATACATAGGCATGGATCCTACCGCCGTGTGGAAGCAAGAACTCCGGCTTATTGAATCTTGCTCAGATTGGTCAAGTTTGCAAAATTACTTGAGCGAAGCGAGTACTACCGACCCCATTTCCGTAGTACCTATTACCCGAACCAACAATCCGTTTTTTGACTGGCTGAGTCAAAACACTACGCTTTCTGAGAGTTCTATTGATAAATATTCCGGGGCAGTTGGCACGATATCGAAAGAAATGCTCCAAAAAGGCACTATTCAAAAGCCGCTCGAAAATATGTCTCCCTTTGAACTGGATCTTGCAATCGCACTTACTATAAATGATCCCGATTTTATTGCAAAAAACACTCGTGGAAATCATATGTACAGTAATGCGCTTAAGCAGTACAGGTATTTCATCAATGCCATAACAGAAGTTACAGACGACAGTGCTTATATCGAGAGCATAAAGAATGATATTGAAATCTCAGAAACCGAAAGGAAAGCAATTATTGCGGCACGAGTAGGACAAGGATCCTTTAGAAAGGCCCTTCTTGATAAGTATCATGGGCGTTGTATAATAACCGGCATCAACCATCCAAAATTGCTTGTCGCAAGTCACATCAAGCCCTGGTCAGTTAGCTCAAACAAAGAACGTTTGAGTGTTGATAATGGGCTTCTCCTTAGTGCTACATATGACAGGCTGTTTGATAGTGGTCTTATCACATTTGATAGGCAAGGCAAAATTTTTCTGTCCTCTTTTATCGGGGAAGAAAATATTATGAGGCTTAATCTTTCCAAAGATATGCGGTTTGAGCTTTGTATAAGTGGAAACATGGGAGAATATTTGGACTATCACAATGATGTGTTGTTTGTAAAATAACCAATCACCGACATGGGTATCAATCACTTGATTCCATGTCGGTGATCCTTTTTACCGTTGCCCACTTTGTTTTCCTTCGTCCTTTCTCACCCTCAATTAAGTTTATGTTTCTTCCCGTATTTCCTTGTAAGCCAGAGCCACCGGGCAGCCTTCACCGTCCATGAGGCAGTCGCCCACAGTTTCGTCAATCTCTTCCGCTGTCTCACCGGGAAACTTATCACATCCCCGCTTGATGCACTGAGCTTTTGCCCAGTCTGTCAGCGGTACGTCCTCATGCTCGCCGTCGTGGCGGATATGGGCCCATCCGTCTTTCGCAAACACATAATTCATTGCGGTCAGGAAGTTATCCTGCGGGTCGTTGCTTGTCAGTCTCTTCATATCAGCCGTCCTCCCTCCGCCGCAGCTCGTCCAGCAGCTCCACGGACGAATAATCCGTCAGGCTCTTCTCCTGATCCTCAGTCTCAATAGATACAAGGATTTTAGATTGAAGATATAAAGCGGGGCGAGGAGCGAAGTACGGGTGTCTGACATAGCGGCTGCTGACCAGGGTGCCGTCGGTACCGACGTGGTAGGCGTAGATGGTGCCGGAGAACGGGGAGCTGGCGGTAGTCCACCCGGTTGCCGTCCACCACGCACGGGTAGCCAGGGGAACGTAGGGCCGGAACTTCTGATACTCCATCACAGTGAGGGGGTGGATCAGAAGGTCGGGCGCACCGTAGTCCCTCATGCCGTCCAGGGTGGTGAGGTCAACCCGCCTTGCACAGGTTGCGCCGTACACAGTCTGGTGGTTCTGAAGCCAATAGAGCAGTTGCCGCTCAAGATTGCTCCCCTTAAAGTTGTTGTGATCCTCCCGCTTTGCCCCATCGTTCTCAAAGCACACATCATCCGGCAGAGCGTCCTCCAGCACCACCAGGATGGCCTCTGCGTCCTCATAGGGCAGGCGGGCGAACCGCTCCCCGTCCAGCTCGAAAATCTCACCGGGCCGCACCTTGCACAATTCGATCTGCTTCTTCATGTCCTTTGTCCTCCTTTGTGTTGTGGGTTTATACTTTCTTACACCGGTTTCCTCTGGCACGAATGGCCTCCATAGCCGCTTTCTGGCCTTTCACGGGGTCATACCCATGGCGCTGATTTTTGTCCAGCGTCCCGGTATCTCCCCGGCGGAGTTCATCGTAGATGGTGGAGGGGTGGCAGCCAATCCGATATGCGATGTCGACCACCCTCGCCTCGCTCTCATACATCTCCGAAATCTTCTTCCGATCCTCCAGCGTCAAATATTTGTTAGCCAATTCCACTACCTCCTTTCCCGGAAAATAAGAAATCCCAAAGGGTTTTCACCCTTCGGGATTTATCATAGTACCTGCACTAAAAAATTGTTTTACAAAAAGCTGGATTTTTGAGTGAAAAACCGATATAATGAAAAAATAGGGTTGACAAATCTTCTGTTCCAAGTTAAATTACCACAACCATATTATTTATTGGGGTGAGTGGATACTATGACAGATAGAAAACTAAAAATTTTTTCTTTTTTTTCTGGCTGCGGTTTTTTGGATCTTGGCTTTGAAAAGAGTGGCTATGAGATTGTGCTCGTTAATGAGTTTTTCAAGCCCTTTCTTGATGCTTATATGCATGCAAGAGTAAATATGGGAATTCCTGAACCAATTTATGGACATTGGAATACCGATATTAACCGCTTTCTTAAGGATGACAAAAGTGTGTTGACTAAGCACATCGAAGAAGCACGAAGTGACGGAGGTCTAATAGGATTTATTGGTGGACCCCCTTGCCCCGATTTCTCTATTGCGGGCAAAAACAGAGGAAAAGAGGGTGAAAACGGAAAGCTTTCCCGTTCTTATGCAGATCTAATTATTGCTACAAAGCCTGACTTTTTTCTATTTGAAAACGTAAAAGGCTTATGGAGAACTGCCCGGCACCGCCAGTTTTTTGAAGAGTTGAAGGCAGACTTTATCAAGGCGGGATACGTCCTCACTAACCGTCTGACAAATTCGTTGGAATATGGAGTTCCTCAAGACCGTGACCGCATTTTACTAATCGGTATCAAAAGATCTCTTTTGCCAGATATCTGTGTTAGTGGGAATGAAATATCGAATTTCCCTTGGACGCACCATCAAAAATATGTAGTCGATGATATAAAACACCTATCTTGGCCCACGACAACTCCATTTGGCAATGATTCGGAGCTTCCAAAGGGATTACCTAAAGAACTAACTGTACAGTATTGGTTCGATCAAAACGATGTTGAACACCATCCTAATTGCAATAATTATTTTATTCCACGTAGTGGTCTTGAACGGATGCAGACCATAGATGAAGGCGATGTTAGCCGTAAGTCTTACAAACGCCTACACCGTTGGCGCTATTCTCCGACTGTTGCATATGGTAACAATGAGGTTCATCTACATCCCACAAAAGCGCGCCGAATTTCCGCCGCAGAGGCTCTTTCGTTGCAATCGCTCCCCAAAGACTTTATCTTACCTTTGGATATGAGTTTATCAAATATGTTCAAAACCGTGGGAAATGGTGTTCCTTACCTCTTATCTCTCGGAATTGCAACCACTCTACGAGAATATCTCGAAGATTATATAGTTTAACTTTTACGTACCGCCTCTGTAAGTTTACAGAGGCGGTTTTTATTGCCAAAGACTGGAAAGTTCATTATTTATATATAGATTCCCGCTTCGGAGCGTGATATAATGCAATCGAGGTGAGAATATGCAAAAAGTCACAGGTTACAATCTGGTTGCAGCAATTAACCAACTACCCAAAAACCGAGATTTCAACTATATCAATCCACAAACCAAAGGCTTGATCCGCGTCGTACGCGTTGAGCTGCCAGCAGGGCCAATTATTATAAAGCGGTGCAACCCAGAAAAGGGAGAAAACTTTTCCTTAGCAAAAGAAGTTTCAATTTCTACCGAGATGATTTGGCGCATTGCTAACGCATTTTATGAGGGACAGCCAATCAATGTAGACCGAATACTGGGAGCAAGCTATAATACGCGCTCTGTATTGGAAAGCCTCATTGCTTATACGCCTCAGTTTTACTACTGCTATCCTGGCCGTATTGCAGATATTGCTGGGCAAACCACCATCGAAAAAGGACATAAGCATCTTGTTTGGCTTCCAAATGAGCCTCACAAAGTAGGCGAACTGTCTGAACTTAAAACGGATGTAGCGATTTCCGAAATTCCTACCTCTGCCGTTGTATACGACAGCCTTGATTTGCCAGATTCTTTGGATCTTCATGGTATGGACATTGAAGTTGCACGGCGCCATGTACAGATTCAAATCGCTCTCTATTTGATTGGCAAACAGTTTGGGTATGAGACATGGATTGCCCAGAATGATAAAGGCATTAAATATCAAGGAAAGGCGTTGCTTGAACACGAAGGGATTTTAAAGTCTATTTCAGAAAAGCCACTTGTCGGGCCTTTTGCGGGTGCGATAGCCGCCGGTAGGTTTATTGACTGTATTTGGTTTGACGGTGATAGAAAAATTCCAGCCATAATGGAAGTGGAACATACGACAGGTGTAACCAGCGGCTTAGACCGTATGAAGAATTTCCGTGACCATATTCCGCCTGTGGGCTCCAGGTATGTCATTGTGGCCCCCGATGAAGACCGAGATCATGTGCTGGCTGAAAGCCGCAAGCCGATGTTCAAGGATATGGATGTTCGTTTCTTTCCGTATTCTTCTGTAGAAGAGCTTTACATTCTATGTCAACGGCGCCATCTAAAGGGTGTCACAGAAGAGTTCTTGGATTGCTATATGGAACGGGTGAATCGATAATGCCAGATACAGTATCCCAAGAGCGGCGCAGCGAGATAATGTCTCATATTAAGAGCCAAAACACTTCTATCGAGCTTCTTGTCAGAAAGCAGCTATTTGCGCAGGGGTTTCGGTATCGTGTGAATTATAAAAAGCTTTCGGGCAAACCAGATATTGTATTTACTAAAAGAAAGGTTGCAATATTCATTCACGGTTGCTTTTGGCATGGCCACGATGTCGGATGCCGCTACTCTCATGTACCTCAATCACGAGCGGAATATTGGTCTGCAAAGATTAGCCGCACCAAAGAACGGGATATGAGCCACATTAATGACCTGACAAGTAATGGATGGCGTGTTTTGACAATCTGGGAATGTGAAATCCGCAAAGATCTGCAGGGTGTTAGTAACCGGATTGTAGATTTTCTTAACAAAAGCTAATCTGCCGAAAACTAAGCATTAGGTAGGATCGTATCATTTAATAAAACGAGGTGAGATTTATTACATACAAATATTTTGAAGTGCGTCGAGAAATCTATAATAAGTGTTCGGACAAAGCGCTGAAACAGATTCGTTCTTTTAACGAAATGAAAAAGCTGTTTAAGCGAAGCTTCTGGGTAATGTTGTCCATGATGGTTGTTGCCATAATTGCATTTGTTCTGCTCGTGGTGTTTTTCCCTAAAAAGCTATATTACTTTATTCCTGTTCCCGTAATGTTTTTTATCCCAATTATTTTGGAATTTAGATGTGAGAAGATCTATAATGCAGAGGAACGAAATCATGAACTCGCAGAAATAAAGGGTGCATATGAGCATTATATACAGGAGATAAAAACTGTATTGGATTCTTGTGGTATTAATTCCTCTCAGAAACGGAAAGCCCTAAAAGCTGAATGTAAAGCAAACTTAGAGAAACATGCTAAACCATATAATGCTATAATGTCTAATGCCTATAGTATGCTTGTTGGTGTTCCGCTTGGAGCTATTGTATCTGCAATTATATATGCAAATGACAATGGTACGGTGGTTGTTCCAATGATAGGTATGATTATGTTTGGGCTGATTATTATTGGTTTGTGTAAATTCTATAAGGCACTGACATATTATTCTGATGGTTATTTTAAAGACCGTTACCTGTTAGATGTTCTGGATGAGCTTGAATATGCAGAAGATTAGCATTCCTTTTCATTGTTTATAGCGAGGTACTTACTCCCTCCCCTTTTGCAGAGAAGGCCAACAGTTTTCCTATGTCTATTACCCTTCAAACTTTGAGCGGCGTTCCAGGCAGAAAACGCTTGTATAATCCCTCCCTCCGAGTTACAATTCAACCAGCAGAAACGCAAAACGCTTCCCGGCCTGGGGCGGTGAAAATCACCGCCCCAGGCCGGGAAGCGTTTTTGACCACATATTCTGCCACAGTTGGGGGTGGACCACATGGAAAACCCATGGTTAGAGAGTTCTAAAGAGCATATCAAACGGAGCGAAAGCAACTATAAACGTTCAAAAAATGTTATAAAAAAGTCCCTTCTGCTTTTTGGGATCAAGAGGCCGGAAGTTCAAGTCTCCCCATTCGGGCCAAAACCTACAGACCAGTTTCACATTGGAAACTGGTCTGTAGGTTTTTCTACCCCTTCAATGTTTTATAATAAAGATACGGCAAAAATCCGAATAATATCACCGGGAATCCCAAATCAAATTGCGATAAAGGCGAAAATACATCATTATCCTTGCTCTCACTTTCCCGGTTTCCGGCATCCTTCCGTCGGCAGGCAGACTTCGTAACCGTCTGCCTGTCGGTTCTTTCAATTAGACTGTATCTGTGTTTTTATGATACTCCGCAATAATATCTGCCAACGTGTAGGATTCCAAACTCTTTTTGACATCCTCCCGCAGTTTTCCGCAGGGCGATTTCAAAACCATATGGATATTCCGTCCGATTGGGCAAAGGGCCGACGGCCGCGTATGCACACCCATCAAGTGATCCAGACAGCCTGGGTCCACCGCCTCATAGATGTGATACAGTGTGACCTCCTCTGGAATCCGGCACAGTCTTGCACCGCCTTTCCCTGTCGCGATCTCTATAATTCCCGCCTTTTTCAAAGCGCTCATCAAATTGCGAATCATAACCGGATTGCAGCCGGTGGATAACGCCAGAAGTCCGCTGGTCACCTTCTGCTCGTCTCCATATTCATGCAAAAACAGCAGACAATGAATGGCTATGGAACATTTTGTATTGAGACGCACAGCTATTCCCTCCTTGTAAATTTAAGATAGCATAAAAATTTGGTGGTGTAAATATTGACTTTACATCAATGGTTATATATACTAATGATGTAATTTTAAAAGTTACATGGAGGCTTAGAATGAAATATACACAGTTGGTTTTCAGTCCCACAGGGGGCGTCATGCGGACGGCGGAGATCATTACCAACGCTTGGAATTCAAAAACAGAGACGGTAGACCTGACTGACCCGGCCCTTTCCCCCCATTCATTTCAGAAAGGTGATCTGGTTTTACTTGCCGTACCCTCCTATGGAGGACGTGTTCCGGCGCTCGCTGCCCAACGGTTGGCGGCAATCCAAGGGAATGGTGCCAGTTGCGTCCTGCTTTGCGCCTACGGTAACCGTGCCTATGAGGACACCCTTGTAGAACTTCAGGACCTTGCGGTCGGGTGTGGTTTTCAAGTAATAGCGGCTATTGCCGCAGTAGCAGAGCACTCCATTATGCATCAATATGCCGCCGGGCGGCCTGACGCACAGGATGTGGAACATCTGCGGCAATTCTCCCTTAAAATCCGGGAGAAATTCAATCAGGGTCAAAATGCAGAAGCCCTTACCATTCCAGGAAATCGTCCTTACAAAAAGTCAGGCAGCGGTGGCATGGTTCCGAAAGCCGGAGCCGGCTGTGTTAGCTGTGGGTTATGTGCGGAACAATGTCCGGCCCAGGCAATTGATCGCAATCACGTCCGAAAGGCCGACAGCAAAAAATGTATTTCCTGTATGCGCTGTGTGGCTTGTTGCCCTCACAAGGCCAGAAAGGTCAACGAGGCTATGGTATCAGTGGCGGCTCTGGCAATGAAAAAAACCTGTTCCGTTCGAAAAGAGTGCGAGTTATATCTTTAATCTTTTATCGCCGCCGGGCAGGCCGGTATCGTCTGCCCGGTGACCAGTCCGCTCCAAATTCCGCCGTGCCTCGCAATCCTCCGCCATGGAAGAAAAGCCCGTGATACGGATTTTCCTCATACGCAGTCCCTGTCTTTCTTCCCGCCCACCATTGACTTTTTTGCTCCTGTCGGGTATCATAAATCCCACATCACCTATGCTGTTTAAGGAAAAGAGGGATTTCTTTGGAACGGGAAAATTTTCGCTCCCGGCTGGGCTTTTTGCTGGTCAGCGCCGGCTGCGCCGTAGGCATTGGCAATGTCTGGAAGTTTCCCTATATAACGGGGCAGAATGGCGGCGGCGTGTTTGTGCTGTTTTATCTCCTGTTTTTGGTGCTGATGGGAGTGCCCGTCCTCACCATGGAGCTGGCGGTAGGCCGGGCCAGCGGAAAGAGCGCCGTATTGGGCTATAAGGCCTTGGAGCCAAAGGGCAGCAAGTGGCACATTCACGGCTGGTTCTGTGTGGCGGGCTGCTGTCTTTTGATGATGTATTACACCACTGTCTCCGGATGGATGCTGGGCTATTTCTTCAAGTTTGCCGCCGGGACCTTCACCGGGCTGGAGGGAGCCGCCGTGGACAACGTATTTACCGCCATGCGCTCCAACTTGGGCGAGATGACTGGCTGGATGGCCGCCACCGTACTGGGAGGCTTTCTGGTTTGCAGCTTCGGACTTCAAAAGGGACTGGAGCGGATCACCAAAGTGATGATGCTGGGACTTTTGGGCCTTATTGCCCTGCTGGCTCTCCACAGCCTCACCCTCTCCGGCGGAATGGAAGGCGTCAAGTTTTATCTTCTGCCTGATCCCGGGCGGGCTATGGACGTGGGCCTTGGCAGTGTTGTCACCGCCGCTATGAATCAAGCCTTCTTTACCCTGAGCCTCGGTATTGCCGCCATGGAGGTATTCGGCAGCTACATGACCAGGGAGCACACTCTCACCAGCGAGGCGGTCCGCATCTGTTTCCTTGACACCTTTGTAGCCCTGATGGCGGGACTTATCATCTTCCCCGCCTGCTTTTCCTTCGGAGTGGAACCGGACAGCGGCCCTTCCCTTATCTTCATGACCCTTCCCAAGGTATTCCTCCACATGGCGGGAGGACGGCTGTGGGGCACCCTTTTCTTCCTCTTTATGACCTTTGCCAGCTTTTCCACCGTCATCGCCGTTTTTGAAAATCTTCAGGCCAACTGCATTGACAATTTCGGCTGGTCCCGGAAAAAAGCCGCCGTCCTCAACTGTGTGTTTATCCTTCTGGCCAGCCTCCCCTGCGTACTGGGCAACAACCTGTGGAGCGGGGTGCGCATCCTGGGCCGGGATGTACTGGACTTTGAGGACTTTCTGGTAAGCAACCTGCTTTTGCCCCTGGGTTCTCTGGTATATCTGCTGTTCTGTGTCACCAAATGGGGCTGGGGCTATGACAATTACTTAAGAGAGGCCAACACAGGGAATGGCATGAAAATGCCCCGTTGGCTCAAGCCTTACTTCCAGTTCATTCTCCCTCTCCTGATACTGGTCATACTTATTCAAGGTCTTTTGCCCGGTTGATTTTTATAAAAAGGAAAGCCTCTGCCCGCTTCACCGGGCAGAGGCTTTTCAATTTCAAAACGCTACCTTTAAGAAAAGAGCCACGCAGCACAGGAGGATGGCGCAGGGGACGTATACATACCGCCCCAGGCCATACCACAGCTTGCCGGGAGCCTTTCCCGCCCCTCTGCCCACCTCGTCCAGCAAATCCTTTCGGGGGATGATCCAGAACCAGCTTACCGCTCCCAAGGTCGCACCGATGGGAATGATATAGATAGAAACAATGTCCATCCAGGGGCCCCACTTGGCAATAGGCTCCATGTGCAGGCCTACCCCCAAGCAGATCAGGCACAGCAAGCCCAGCATTGCCGTCCGGCTCAGTTTGGGAAAACGGTGCAGAAGGGATTCTCCCACTGCTTCAAACATATTCTGCAGGGAGCTGACTCCGGCAAAAATCATTGCGGTATAGAGAATGATTGCGAACAGCCGTCCCAGGGGAATATCCTGCAAAATGCGGGGCAGCGTGACAAAGAGAAGGGCCGGTCCCGCGCCCACGTCCAGGCCGTATGCAAAACAAGCCGGGATGATAACCAGAGCCGCCGTTAAGGCGGCAATGGTGTCAAATAGGGCCGTCCGTTTCGCCAGGGCCACCACATCCTCCATACTGTCCAGATAGGCACCGTAGACAATCATGCCGCTGCCTGTGATAGATAGGGAGAAAAAGGCCTGTCCCATGGCCCAAACCCATACCATGGGGTCCAAAAGCTCCTCCCATCGGGGGGCAAACATATAGCGGTAGCCCTCCGCGGCCCCGGGCAAAAAGGCCACCCGCACCGCCAGTACCATAAAGATGAGGAAAAACAGGGGCATCATTACCTTATTGCTCTTTTCAATGCTTTTGGCCCCCAGTAGCAGTGTCAAAAGGGTCCCGGCCACCACAATAACGTGGAAGGGCACCACAGAATAGTCCTTCCCCGAAAAGGAACCAAACCAGGCTGCGGTATCCACTGTCATTAGAGAACCGTCCACCGATCCGGCAAAAGCCTTCAGTACATAGGAAATGATAACGGCATAGCCGATGGCAATGCACATAGAACCGGCCAGAGGAAGCCACCCCACTATGCCTCCGGCCCCTCCCAGGGCCTTGCGGCGGGAGGACCAGGCCATCTTGTAGCTCCCCAGCGTCCCCGTCTTGGCCCGGCGGCCCACAGCGTACTCGGCAGAGAGGCCTACAAAGCCAAAAAGCAGAATAAACACCAGATAGGCAATGAGGAACGCACTGCCTCCATAGCTGCCCATCTTGGCCGGAAACCCCCATACGTTTGCCATGCCGACAGCAGACCCCACCGCGGAGAGCACAAACCCCCAGCTGCTGGTGAACTGCTCATTTTTCCGTTTCGGTTCCATCGCCGCTCTCCCTTCTCTCGGACCATTTTTGCCGGAGGACTGGGGAATAGTTCTCTTTCAGCATACCGACTGCCGCCGAAAATGTCAATCTATATTTTCCAACGCCAGGAAGCTTTTACCGGCTTTGTCATTTAATTAACGGGGTTTCCGCTTAAAAATTCCGAAAAAGCTCTTGCACCCGGAGGATTTGGGCGGTATACTATATCTGTATTTTTATGACTTTATATATTCCCGGAAAGGAATCCAAGGTATGGCTGAAAATGAGAAAAAGCCCCTGATGAAAAAGCGGGACCTGATTATTGTCGCCGCCGTCCTTTTGGTGGCGGCGGCAGGTATGCTGGCGGTAAAATACCTCTCCCCCAGCAGCGTCACCAACTACGCCAAAATATACGTAGGGTCTTATCTTTACAAGGAGGTCCCCTTGGACCAGGACCAGGTCATTGAAATCAACCAGGGCAACGACATCGTCAACCACGTGGAGGTCAAGGACGGAGCCATTAATATGGTGGATTCCACCTGTCCCGACCAACAGTGTGTGGAGCAGGGGGAGATCACTCCGGAGAACTACGAGGACCGGCCCCTCCGCAACTGGATCGTATGCCTTCCCAATCAGGTCACCATTGAGTTGACGCTGGAGGATGAGGGGTAAATGAGACAATCTTCTTCCCGGCTTACCACCCAACGGATGACCCGGCTGGCCCTTTTGGCAGCGGCGGCGGTGGTACTGGGCTACATCGAGGGCATCCTCTCCGCCTTCATGCTGCTTCCCCCCGGCATCAAACTGGGTCTTGCCAATACGGTCCTGCTCTACTCCATCTACCTGTTGGGTCCGGGCTACTCGGTGATCCTGATGGTATTAAAGGTTGTGCTCACCGGATTCATGTCGGGCAATCTGGCCTCCGCCTTCTTTTATAGTATGGGCGGCGGCGCGTTGAGCCTTGTGATGATGTTGCTGGTGAAAAAGCTGGGCGGCGGCAGTATTTCTATTGTGGGCGTCTCCGTAGTGGGCGCCGTGTTCCACAACGTAGGCCAGCTTTTGGTGGCGGCCCTCATTTTACGGACCCCTGGGCTTATGTTCTATATCTTTCCCCTGATGCTTGCCGCCGTAGTCACCGGCGTCATTACCGGTCTTGCCGGACGGCAGATTGTCCGGGTGCTGAAAATCCCCGGCGGCTCCGACCCTTTTCAGGAAACGGGAGGGGATACATGATGAAGCAGCGTTTTCCTTTTCTGCTCCTCACAGCCGCCCTTCTTTTCGGCCTTGCCGCCTGCAGCCCCCAGGAGGTTTCCCCCGCTCCCACCACTACCTCCCCCCCGCTGAAAAGCCAGGTGGGTTTCTATTTCGACACCGTGGTGACCATGCAGGTCTATACCGACGACGACACCCTTCTCTCCGATGCCCAGGCCGAATGCCAACGGTATGACAGCCTGCTGAGCAAAACAGTGGAAGGCTCCGATATATGGCGGATTAACCATGCTGATGGGGAGCGGGTGAGCGTAAGCGGCGACACCCGGGAAATCTTGGAGAAGGCTCTGGAATATTCCCGGCTCTCTGAAGGGGTTTTTGACGTCACCGTAGAGCCCTGCGTAGCCCTATGGGACTTTACAGGAGAGGGCATGGGCATCCTTCCGGACGAGACCGCTCTGGCCCAGGCCGCCGCCAAGGTAGACTGGACCCAGATAGATGTGAACGACGAGGGAGTTCTCCTTCCCGCCGGCATGACCATTGACCTGGGGGCCATTGCCAAGGGCTACATTACCGACCGCATTGCCGGTTTCCTTCGGGACCGGGGCGTGGAGAGCGGCTTTCTGAATTTTGGCGGCAACGTACTGACCATTGGGCGCAAGCCTGACGGCTCGGAGTGGAACATCGGCATCCAGGATCCTCTGGGCAAGCGCGACCAGAACATTGTAGGGGCTACCAGGGTCTCCGACCAGGCGGTGGTCACCAGTGGCATCTACGAACGAGGCTTTGACCTGGACGGAGTGCGCTACCACCACATTTTAGATACCTCCACCGGCTGGCCCGTCCAGAATGAGCTTGCCGGCGTTACCATTATCGCCGGGAGCGCCTTTGACGCCGATGCCTTGTCCACCACCGTGTTTGCCATGGGCGTGGAAAAGGGCACTGCCTTTATTGAGGACCTAGACGGCATTGAAGCCATCTTTGTCACCAGAGACGATACCGTTACCTGGACCTCAGGCCTGGAGGACCGCTTTGTCCTCGCGAATGAAGTAGGTTAAGGAACTGGCTTGCCGGGTCCTTTCCATAAAACCCATCTTGTAGGGGGGACCTCCCCCCTATGGGCGACATCAATAAGAAGAAGGAGTGGGATCGGATTATGGGAATGGGAATCCATGGTGTCCGGCTGGACGGTCATAAAAACACCGTCAACTGTACGCCGGTGGAGATGCCGATACCTGAAAAGGTGCGTCTCCCCCTGGCTCTCCTGGGCGCCAACACCAGCACCTTCCTGGTCAAGAAGGGAGACGAGGTGGCCGTAGGCCAGCCCGTTGCCGACCAGGGTAAGGGCATTGGCGTGCCGGTATACGCCAGCGTATCCGGCACAGTGGCGGGAATCGAAAAGCTCCGCCTCACCAGCGGCGCCGTTGTGGACACGCTGGTCATTGCCCCCGACGGCAAGCAAACCGTCTGGGAGGGGGTCAAGGCTCCTGCGGTTACTGACCGTCAGAGCTTCCTGGAGGCCGTCCGCCAGAGCGGTCTGGTAGGCCTGGGCGGTGCGGGCTTCCCCACCTGGGTGAAGCTGGACGCGCAGGTAGAGTACCTCATCATCAACGGCAGCGAGTGCGAGCCCTTCTGCACCGCTGATTACGCCGCCCTTCGGGACTTTGCCGGAGACGTAGCCGAAGGGATTGAGCTCGTCAAGAAGTACATAGGCGTGGAGAAAGCCATTATCGGCCTGAAACATCCCCCCAAGGATGCAGAGGCGGCCTTCAAGTCCATCCCCGGCGCCCAAGTCCAGCACCTGCGGGAGTATTACCCCATCGGCGCTGAAAAAATGCTCATCAAAGAAACCACCGGACGGGTCGTTCCCGGCGGCAAGCTCCCCAAGGACGTGGGCTGTATTGTCATCAACGTGAACACCCTGGCTTACCTGGCCCGGTTCCTTCGTACCGGAATGCCGCTGGTAAGCCGCACCGTGACTGTGGACGGCAGTGCCGTCAACACCCCCGCCCTTATCAACGCCCCCATCGGCGCCAGCGTGGGCGACATCTTTGCCGCCGCCGGCGGGTTCAAGGTAGAGCCCAGTAAGATCATTGCCGGCGGTCCCATGATGGGCGTCGCTCTGGACAGTCTGGACTACCCTCTGCTGTGGCAGAACGGCTCCTTCCTGGCTCTGAACGAAACCGACGCCAAGCTTCCCGAGCCGGGTCCCTGCATCCGCTGCGGCCGGTGCGTAGAGGCCTGTCCCATGAACCTGATGGCCTTCCAAATCACCAAGGCTTACCGGGCCAAGGATCTGGACACCCTGAAGGCCATCCGGGCCGATTTGTGCATTGAGTGCGGCTGCTGCGCTTATGTCTGCCCCGCCAAGCGGGACATGGTGACCAGCAACAAGCTGGCTAAGCGGTTCATGGCCGACGAGGCCAAAAAGCAAAAGGAAAAGGAGGCGAAGAAGGCATGAAGCTTCTGACTGTTACTCCCGCGCCCCATATTCGGGATAAGGACACCACCCAGTCCATCATGCTGGACGTGGTCATTGCCCTTCTTCCCGCTTTGGTGGCCTCCGTGGTCATCTTTGGCATCCGGGCGCTGGTGGTTACCGCCGTGTCCGTGGCTGCCGCCGTTCTCTCCGAGTTTCTCTTTGAAAAGGGCGTAAAGAAGCCTGTCACCATCAGCGACCTGTCCGCTGTGGTCACCGGTCTCCTCCTGGCCTACTGCCTGCCGGTAGACATTCCTCTGTGGATCGCCGCTCTGGGCAGCGTCATTGCCATTGTGGTGGTCAAGCAGCTCTTTGGCGGCATTGGTCAAAACTTTGCCAACCCCGCCGTCACCGCCCGGGTGGTGCTCCTCATCTGCTCCTTCGGCGGAGCCATGACCTCCTGGACCATTGACGGCGTTTCCGCCGCCACTCCCCTGGCTGAGGGGGCCGCCAACCCCGGTCTTATGAACCTGCTGCTGGGCAAGCATGCCGGATGCCTGGGCGAGACCTGCTCTGCGGCCCTCCTTATTGGCGGCATTTATCTGCTGGTTCGGAAAATCATTTCCTGGCACATCCCCGTAGCCTACCTGGGCACGGTAGTTGTGGTTTCCCTGGTCGCCGGACAGGACGTCACCCTCCAGCTTCTGGGCGGCGGCCTGCTGATGGGTGCTTTCTTCATGGCCACCGACTACACCACCTCCCCCATGACCAAGGAAGGTCAACTGGTCTACGGCGTGGGCTGCGGATTGCTCACCATGATGATCCGTCTGTGGGGAGCCACTCCGGAGGGCGTCAGCTACGCCATCCTGCTGATGAACATTCTGACCCCCCATATTGATAAGCTGACGTCTCATAAGGCTCTGGGAGGAGGTGGCCGGGCATGAAAAAGGAAAACAGCTCCTGGGCCTTGATCGCCCCCATTGTGGTGTTGGTCCTCATCGGAACCATCGTCACCGCCGCTCTGGCCATGACCGACAAAGTCACAGCCCCCATTATTGCTGAGCAGCAGGCCAAGGCTGCGGAGGCCGCCAAACAGGTGGTCCTGCCCGAGGGCAGCGACTTCTCCCCTGTTGAGAGCCTGGAGGGCCTGCCCGCCGAGGTCATCTCCGTAGATGCCGCCGGCAACGGCGCAGGTTACGTCATCACTACCGAGACCAAAGGCTTCGGCGGCGTGATCCAGGCCATGTTCGGCGTGGATGCCAACGGCGCTATCACCGGTAGCAAGGTACTGGTCCAGGCCGAAACCGAGGGTATTGGCTCCAAAGTGGTTTCCGACGGGTCCCCCTTCCAAACTCAACTCATCGGCATGACGGACCCCACCAATATTCAGGCCACTTCCGGTGCTACCGTGTCCTCCACCGGTATGACCAACGCGGTAAAGGCCGTTTTTAACGCCTATACCGTTCTTTCCGGCGGCACCATCGAGGCCACCGTTTACACCGCTCCTTCCAACCTGACAGATGCTGACGTCTCTACCTACTTCCCCGGTGTTTCCACTGTTACCGAGGTGGTTGGCGGTAAGGTCACCGATAAGGGCACCGTGGTCTACGCCGCGGCCCAGGGCCTCATGAGCGAGGTCAAGACCGCTGTCTTCTTTGATGAGAGCGACCGCATCGTGGGCCTGGTGGTGGATGCCTCCGGCGAGACTCCGGGCATTGGCTCCCTGGCCGCTGAGAAGGATTACACCGACCAGTTCATCGGCGTTTCCAGCGGCGACGACGTGGACGTGATCTCCGGCTCCACCTTCACCTCCACCGCTGTCAAGGATGCGGTGAATATCGCCATTGCCAATCTGGCGGCGGTAAAGACCGCCCCCGAGGCGGACGTCTCCACTCTGGCCCCTGCGGAAACCTCTGCTCCCGAGGAGAACGAGACTTCCTCCGAGGCCCTGCTGGAGGAGCTCTATCCCGGCGTTACCTTCACCGACGTACCTGACGGCAAGACCTCTGACCAGGGCACTGTGGTCTACGCCGCCGCTCAGGGCCTCATGAGTGAGGTCAAGGTCACCGTCTGCTTTGACGGAAACGACAAGATTCTCGGCATCGCCGTGGATGCCTCCGGGGAGACCCCGGGCATTGGCGACAAGGCCGCCCAGAAGGAGTTTACCGACAAGTTCATCGGTATCTCCAGCGCCGATGATGTGGATGTAATCTCCGGCTCCACCTTCTCCTCCACCGCTGTGAAAAACGCGGTGAACGCAGCCATCGCCGGTCTGGATTCCGTAAAGGCCGGTAACGGCCTTGCCGCTGAGGCTCCCGCCGAATCCGAAGCCCCCGCTGAATCGGTGGCTCCCGCTGAAGGCGACGTCACCATCTCTACCACAGCCCAAGGCTTTGGCGGCCAGGTCTCTGTCACCGTCACCTTTGGCTCCGACGGCGCCATTAAGTCTCTGTCTGTAAGCGCTCCCAGCGAGACGCAGGGTCTTGGCTCCCGGGCGGCTGAGAGCAGCTATACCAACAAATTCATCGGCGTAAAGAGCGGCGACGCAGTGGACACCCTCTCGGGCGCTACCATAACCTCTACCGCAGTCAAGACCGCCGTAAATACCGCCGTCAAAGCCTTTAAGGCCGGTAAGTCCGGCTCCGTTCCCGGCACTGCCGCAACTCCGGCCCCCACTGAGACCCCAGCTCCTGCGGAGACGGCCGCCCCCGTTGAAACGGCGGCTCCCGTCCAGTCGGAAGCGCCCGCTGAAGTCCCCTCCGAGGCTCCTTCTGAGGCTCCTGCTGCGGCTCCCAAGACCATTTCCACCTCTGCCCAGGGTCTCCTCTCCACGGTCAACGTGACCGTCACCTTTGACGCCAACGGCGTGATCACCGCTTTGAGTGTGGACGCCTCCGGCGAGACCCCGGGCATCGGCTCTCAGGCAGCCGAATCCAGCTTCACCAGTAAGTTTATCGGCGCTACCAGCGGCGACGGTGTGGACACCATTTCCGGCGCCACCATCACCTCTACCGCCGTAAAGACTGCGGTTAACAGCGCCGCGGCCCAATTCAAATCTAATTAAGGGGGCGGGTTACATGAAAGAAAATTCCAAGCTGTGCACCCTGACCCGCGGCATCATCAAGGAGAATCCCGTGCTGGTGCTGGTGCTGGGCACCTGTCCCACCCTGGCCACCAGCACCTCCGTGTCCACTGCCATCGGCATGGGCCTTGCCGCCACCATCGTGCTGATTTGTTCCAACATTTTTATCTCTCTTTTGCGGAAGATCATTCCCGATTCCGTCCGTATTCCTTCCTACATCGTGGTCATCGCCGGCTTTGTGTCGGTGGTGCAGATGCTGGTCAAGGCCTATTTCCCCGAATTGGATAAAGCCTTGGGCGTATATCTGCCCCTCATCGTAGTCAACTGCATCATTCTGGGCCGGGCAGAGATGTTTGCCAGCAAGCACAATCCCCTGGACTCCGCTCTGGATGGCGTCGGCATGGGCCTGGGCTTTACCCTGACCCTGACGGTCATGGCTACCATCCGGGAAGTCCTGGGTTCTGGATTCTGGTACGGGATCGAACTTCCCTTCTTCTCCACCTATAACATCCCCATCCTGACCAAGCCCGCCGGCGGCTTCTTTGTCTTCGGCTGTATGGTGGCTCTCGTCGCCAAGCTCACCCACGGCAAGGTCAAGCACGAAGCTACCGGCTGCGCCTCCTGCCCCAACGCGGAGGCCTGCGCCAAGCTGGCAAAGGAGGGCTAAGGTATGGATATCAAGCATTTGATTTACATCATCATGGCCGCAGTGTTCGTCAACAACTATGTACTCCAGCGGTTCCTGGGCATCTGCCCCTTCTTGGGTGTCAGCAAAAAGCTGGACCAGGCCACGGGTATGTCCATCGCCGTCATTTTCGTCATGCTGCTGGCCACTGCCGTTACCTGGCCCATCCAGAACTTCCTGTTGACCCCCCGGACCGCCGACGGCGTCCTGATCCGGGACATGGGCTACCTTCAGACAGTGGTGTTCATTCTGGTCATCGCCGCTCTGGTACAGCTTGTGGAAATTATTCTGAAGAAATACATCCCCGCCCTTTACAAATCCTTGGGCATCTACCTGCCCCTCATCACCACCAACTGCGCCGTGCTGGGCGTGACGGTGCTGAACATTGACGAGGGATACAGCTTTGCCGAGTCCATGGCCAACTCCCTTGGCTCCGGCCTGGGCTTCTTCCTGGCTATGGTCATCTTCGCCGGGGTCCGTACCCGCACCGAGAGCTGCGAGGCTCCCGAATCCTTCAAAGGTCTTCCCATCACTCTGGTCTCCGCCTCCATCCTGGCCGCCGCCTTCAATGGCTTTGCCGGGGTGGTAGAGACATTGTTCGGTTAAGGGGGTAGAGAACCATGAATCCTATCGTACTTGCGGTCCTTTCGGTTGCTGTCATTGCTCTGTTGTGCTCGGTGATGCTGGTAGTGGCCTCCAAGGTCATGGCCGTTCCCGAGGATCCGCTCTTTCCCGCCGTCCGGGAGTGTCTGCCCGGCGCCAACTGCGGTGCCTGCGGCTATGCCGGCTGTGACGGCTACGCCAAGGCTCTGGCCACCGGGGAGGAGAAGCGCACCAACCTCTGTGTCCCCGGCGGCGATGGCGCTGCGGCCAATATTGCCGGCGTACTGGGAGTAGAAGCGGAAGACGTAGAGGAGATGGTGGCCGCTGTATTCTGCGGCGGCGACTGCACCAAGGCCCCCGAAAAGGCCGACTACGAGGGCACGCTTACCTGCGCCGCTGCCATGCTCATTTCCGGCGGCCCCAAGGCCTGTCCCTCTGGCTGCCTCGGCTACGGCGACTGCGCAAATGTCTGCCCCGTCCATGCCATTTCCATCCAACAGGGCATCGCTGTGGTAGACCCCTCGGTCTGTATTGGCTGCGGCCTGTGCCAAAAGACCTGTCCCAATCACGTTATCCACATGATTCCCCTGGTCCAGAAGGTCTTTGACCGTTGCTCCAACCCCAACATGGGCAAGCCGGTCATGGATGTATGCAAGGTCGGGTGCATCGGCTGCACCAAGTGCAGCAAGGTCTGCCCCGAGGGAGCCATCACTATGGAGGGCAATCTGGCCCATGTGGACTCCAAAAAGTGTACCGGCTGCGGCACCTGCGTGGAGACCTGCCCCACCAAGTGTATGCAGTTCACTCCCAGGCACGATTAAAACAGTCCTTTTCGCCCCCGCTGGAGTATTCCGGCGGGGGTGTTTTTATGGACCTATTTCCCATTTTTCCCGGAAAAACGGCAAATAAGCTGTTTCCTCTTGCCTTTTTCAACGTCCAGTGATACAATCGAGAACCGTCAGGGAATCGTTTTTTTAACCGGAAATGTGATATTAAGGAGACGGCAAACATGAAGCGGAAACTCTGTTCGCTGCTGCTTGCGGCAGCTATGCTCTGCGGCCTGTCCGCCTGTAACGGCAGCGCCGGGGAGACTCCTGCGCCCGGAACCTCCGTTCCCGGTGCAGAGAACAGGTTCTCTCCCGGTACCTACACCGGAGAGGGCCAGGGCTTTGGCGGCGCCATCCAGGTGGAGGTCTCCTTGTCCGCCGATAAAATTGAAAGCGTTACTGTCGTGAAAGACAAGGAAACGGAGGGCATCGGCTCCAAAGCCATTGAAGCTATTCCCGACGCCATTATAGCCGCCCAGTCTACCCAGGTAGACGTCATCGGCGGCGCCACTCTTTCCAGCCAGGGTGTCATTGACGCCGTCACCGCCGCTTTGGAGAGCGCCGGCTTAGACGCGGCCACCCTGGCCCCGGTGCCAGCGCCCAGTCCCGGCGATATGCCCAGCGGTGAGCAGACCCTGGACGTTGACGTGGTCATCGTAGGCGCCGGCGGCGCAGGTATGACCGCCGGTGTGACTGCTGCCCTGGCGGGCAAAAAGGTGGTTATCCTGGAAAAAACCGCCATGAGCGGCGGCAATTCCGTCCGCGCTACCGGCGGTATGAACGCCGCCAGGACCAAATATCAGAACGACAACGGCTGGAACGAGGCGGCCAGCGTAGAAAAGGCCTTGACCTCTGCCGCCGACTATCCGGAGCTGGCTGATCTGGCGGCCGCCGTTCAAAAAGAATATAAGGACTGGTTTGCCGCTCCCAACGGCTACTTTGACTCCGTCAATCTCTTTATCCTGGACACTATGCTGGGCGGTAAAGGCATTAACGACCTGGAGCTTGTCACTACCCTGGCCGAAAACTCTGCCGCCGCCATTGACTGGCTGGACAACACCATCGGCGCCTCTCTCCACTCCGTGGGCGCTTTCGGCGGCGCTTCCGCCAAGCGCATCCACCGCCCTATAAACGACGAGGGGAAAGTCACTGCCGTAGGTTCCTATATCGTGCCCATTCTGGAGCAGGCCTGCATTGACAATGCCGTGGAAATCCTCTATAACACCCCAGCCACTGAAATCCTCATGGAAAACGGCAAGGCTGTGGGCGTAAAGGCAGAAGGCTGCACCGTCCACGCCAAAAGCGTAATCTTGGCTACCGGCGGTTTTGGGGCAAATCTGGACATGGTAGCCCAGCTAAAGCCCGAGCTGAAGGGCTTTGTTACCACCAATGCCCCCGGTTCCACCGGAGACGGTATTCAGATGGCTCAGGCCGTAGGCGCCGCCACCGTAGACATGGACCAGATCCAAATTCACCCCACTGTGGAACAGTCCACCTCCGCCCTCATTACCGAGGGCCTGCGGGGAGACGGCGCCATTCTGGTCAACGCCGAAGGCCTGCGGTTTTGTGATGAGGTTGATACCCGCGACACCGTATCTGCCTCCGAATTAGCCCAGACCGGGAGCTTTGCCTGGCTGGTGGTAGACCAAAAAATGGCAGATGCCTCCAGCGTCATAGGGGACTACATTGACCAGGGCTTCCCCGTTCAGGGCAACACCTATGAGGAGCTTGCCAGGGCCATGGGCGTATCCGAAACCGCCCTGTCCGAAACGATGGAAAAGTGGAACGGGGCCGTGGCCACCGGCAAGGACACGGAGTTCGGCCGCACCAGCTTTAGCGCCCCTCTGGACACTGCCCCCTTTTACGCCATCAAGGTCGCTCCGGGGGTACACCACACCATGGGTGGAGTGAAGATCGACTCCTCCGCAGAGGTCATCGGCAGCAATGGCAGCCCCATTCCCGGCCTCTTTGCCGCAGGAGAGGTCACTGGGGGCATCCACGGTGCCAACCGCTTGGGCGGCAACGCCGTAGCCGATTTTGTGATTTTCGGCAGGATTGCCGGAGAGAGCGCCGCATCTTACGCCGAATAGATTTCTTTCCCCATAAAAAGCCGGGAGCCTTTGTTGGAAGGCTCCCGGCTTTTTATGATTCAAAAATGACGGATAGCTGAAATTTTATCCCTTCAAAAGAGCCACCGCAACATCGTTCACATTGGTGCCCGTGGGTCCGGTAACGATCAACCCTTCCACCGCCTTTAACGCGTGGTAGGCGTCATTGTCCGCCAGCACCGCAAACAGGTCCAAGCCCTTTTTCTTCAATTCCTCCAGGGTTGTCCCGTCCGCATAACCCCCCGCCGCGTCAGTGGGGCCATCGGTGCCGTCGCTGCCCACTGAGAATACCGCCACATCCGAAAGGCCCGCAATCCCCTGAGCCGCTGCCAAAGCCAGTTCCTGATTCCGGCCTCCCTTGCCCTTCCCAGTTAGATGTACTACGGTCTCGCCGCCCGCAATAAAAGCAAGGCTCTTACCCGCCCCGGCGTTGGTCTTTAAAATAGCAGCCAGGAAACTGCCTGCCTCCCGCGCCTCACAGCAAAGCTGGTCGGTGAGCAAAACCGGTTCATAGCCCAGCCTCTCGCACTCCCCTGCCGCTGCCGTGCACAGCTCCCGTACCGAGCCTGTAATAAGCGTGGTCACATTGTCCAGAGCCTTGGGAGTTTCCCGCTCCAGCAGGGACCAGGTTTCCGGGGTGAGATTTAGCTTGTACTTCTCCGCAATAGCCTTTGCCTGGGCGCAGGTGGAGCTGTCCGGATAGGCCGGCCCGCTGGCAATCATGTCCAAGGGGTCCCCCAGAATATCGCTCAAAACGATAGAAAATACCCGGGCTGGGGCACAGGCTTGGGCAAAGCGTCCTCCTTTCACAGCGGAAAGCCGCTTTCGGATGGTGTTGATTTCCACAATGTCCGCACCGCAGGCCAAAAGCTGACGGGTCACGTCCTGGAGGACCTCTCCGGGAATAAGGGGCTTTTCAAACAGGGCGCTGCCTCCTCCGGAGAGGAGGAACAACACCGTGTCGTCATCGGTCAGTCCCTCCACTAAGTCAAGAGCCGCTTGGGTCCCGGCAAAGGAGTTTTCATCAGGTACGGGATGCCCCGCCTCCCGGCAGTCAAAATTGGCAATGGGGCCCATCACATGGTCATATTTGGTGACCACCACCCCTGCCTCGATTCGGTTCCCCATACAATCGTGGGCCGCCTTCGCCATCTGCCAGGCCGCCTTCCCCGCCGCCACCAACAGCACCCGTCCGGGAAACTCCTTCCCCTTCAAGGCCCGGGCCACCGCCTCGTCGGGTTGCACCGCCTTGATGGAGGCCGCCACGATTGCGTCTGTGTCTTTTCTCATTTTCGCGTCCATTCCAAATCCCTCCCTGGTTCTATTCATATGGTGTTCTCTCGTACAATTTAACACGTCTATTAAAATTTGTAAACTGCCCCCCTCAGCTGTCCTCGTCAAAATGTCAAAGCCCCTCTCTTTCAAAGCTCTTCCTCATTTTTAGCATTTTTCGACAAAACGAGACCCCCATTCCTTGTGGAAAACGCCGTTGACAATCCTTTGTGCCAGGTGTATCATGTATACATGATACAAGGAACTTTGTGCACTTTCACAAAATTCATCCAAAAAATTTGCGGAACAGAGGTGGAAAATATGAAAACCATTCCTATCCCCTACTATACCTCCTCCCTGGACCTCCACATTGGGGAGGAGAACCTGGAGGCGGTCATTACCGCCAAGACCGAGGAATATGACCCCGGCAAATCCGAGGTCCAGCTTGTGGAGGAGGCTCTCGCCAATCCCATTGGCACCCCCCGTCTCCGTGAGCTTGCCAAGGGCAAGAAAAAGGTGGTTCTGGTCACCAGCGACCATACCCGGGCCGTACCCAGTAAGTTGACCCTGCCCATCCTTTTGAAAGAGATTCGTCAGGGCAACCCCGACGCCGACATCACCATCCTCATCGCCACCGGCCTTCACCGCCCCACCACCGAGACCGAGCAGCGGCGGATGTTTGGCGACGCCATTGTGGACAACGAGAAAATCGTTGTCAATAAGGCCTTTGAGCAGGACGACTTCGATTTTGTCTGCCCCCTGCCCTCCGGAGCCGAGCTGTGGGTCAACAAGCTGGCTCTGGACTGCGACCTGCTCATTACCGAGGGCTTCATTGAGCCTCACTTCTTTGCCGGCTTCTCCGGCGGCCGTAAGAGCATCCTTCCCGGCATCTGCAACGCCGCCACGGTGAATGAGAACCACTCCTACAAGGCCATTTCCAGCCCCTATTCCACCACAGGCGTTTTGGAGCACAATCCTATCCATGAGGATATGATCTACGCCGCCCGGAAGGTCAACGTCCAGTTCATTCTGAACGTGGCCCTCAACGGAGAAAAGAAGGTGGTGGCCGCCTTTGCCGGAGACCTGGAGGATGCCCACGCCGAGGGAGTAAAATTTGTCCGGGAGCTGGCCCAGTGTCCCAGCATCACCGGGGATATCGTTATTACCTCCAACGGCGGTTATCCTCTGGACCAGAACCTTTACCAGAGTCCCAAGGCGGTCGCCACCGCCGAGGCCTGCTGTAAGGACGGCGGAGTCATCATCATGTGCGCCTCCTGTTTTGACGGTATGGGCGGCACTAATTTTGAAAAGCTCATCGTCAAGGGCACCGTGGACGAGATCGACGAATACCTTTCCAAAATTCCGCCCAAGGAGACCATTGCGGAACAGTGGTGCGCTCAAATCTATTCCCGCATCCTCAAAAAGCACAAGGTCATTCTGGTGACCACCTATCTGGACCATGAGCTGGTCCGCAAGGCCAACCTGATCCCCGCCTCCTCTCCCGACGAGGCCTTGGAAATGGCCTACGGCATGATGGGCAAGGACGCCAGAGTAGTGGTCATTCCCGACGGAGTGGCTGTCCTGGCAGTCAAAGAATAAATAAGGAGGAAGCCATATGGAACTCAAGCTTGCGCTCAAGGTGGACGACCTGGACAACGTAGCCACCATCTTTGCCAACGGCATTGTAGATGGTACGGAGGTGGAGGTTCGGGACAAGAAGGGCCAATCCCAGACCATCGCCGTCCACGGAGACGTGCCCTACGGGCATAAAATCGCCCTCCGGGACATTGCCAAGGGTGAGCCTATCATGAAGTACGGCGAGTCCATCGGGGCCGCCAGCCATGACATCAAGAAGGGTGACTACGTACACATCCACAATATGGACGCCATGCGCGGACGCGGCGACCTGTAAGGAGGGTAAAACCAATGAGTTATCAATTTATGGGTTACCGCCGTCCCAACGGCAAATTTGGTGCCCGAAACCTGGTGGCCGTTATCCCCAGTGTCATCTGCGCCAACGATGTGGGCCAGGCCATCTGCCGCCAGGTCCAAGGCACCATCGGCTACTTTCATCATCAGGGCTGCTGTCAGCTTCCCATTGATTTGAAGCGGGTCACCGACACCCTCTCCAACCTGGGCCAAAGCCCCAACGTAGCCGCCGCCCTCATTGTCAGCCTGGGCTGCGAGGGCACCGACCACGAGCGGATGGTGGAGGAGATTCGCGCCACCGGCAAGCCGGTGGAAATCATCCGCATCCAGGAGTTGGGCGGCACCTCCCGGGCTATCCAGGCGGGCATTGACGCCGCCCAGAAGCTGGTCCAGCAGGTCTCCGGCCTCCAGCGGGAGCCTGTGGACATTTCTGAGGTGGTCATGGCTATCAAGTGCGGAGCCTCCGACACCACCTCCGGCATGGCCTCCAACTGCGTCATCGGCTATGTGGCCGACAAGCTGGTGGATTTGGGGGCCACCGTGGTCTTTGGCGAAACCACCGAGTTCCTGGGCGGCGAGCACATCCTGGCCCGCCGGGCCGTTGGCGGCGAGGACGGCCCTGTGGGGCAGAAGATATACGAAATCGTGGACCGAATGGAGAAGCGTGCCAAATCCATCGGTGAGGATATGCGGGGCGGTCAGCCCACCCCCGGCAACATTGCCGGCGGTCTTTCCTCCATTGAGGAAAAGAGCCTGGGCGCCATCGTCAAGTCAGGCCACCGCCCCATTCAGGGCGTTCTGGAATACTGTGACCGGGTAGACGGTCAGAAGGGCCTGTGGATCAAGGACGCCCCCGGGCGGGAGCCGGAAATCCTGACCGGCATGGCTGCCACCGGCGCCCAGTTTATGATGTTCTCCACCGGACGGGGCGCCCCCCAGGGCTTCCCCTCTATGCCCGTCATCAAAATCTGCGGCAACCCCAATACCTATGAGCGCATGGGCCACGACATGGACCTAAACGCCGGGCGCATCATCACCGGAGAAGCCACCATCGAGCAGGTAGGCGAGGAGGCCTTTGAACTGCTGCTGAAGGTCCTGAACGGTCAGATGACCAAAAACGAGGCCCTGGGCTATTTCGGCTCCATGGACATCTTCTGTCTTGGCCCTGTTATCTAAGTTCCTTTCCCATTGGTGCTACGCGCTTTGGCGCTTAGTATAAATCAAAAAGAGAGCAGAAAAAAAGGAGGTAAAACTGTATGGGTTTCAATCCTGTCCTGGCAATGTTCATCGGCATTATCGTCATGATGGCTCTGATTATTGCCAACAAGCTCCATCCCTTCCCGGCCCTCATTATCTCGGCCATCCTTATTGCCGTTCTGGCAATGCCCTTTGGCCCCGAGGGCGGTGTGATCGACACCCTTGCCGGCTGCGTCAGCACCGTCACCAAGGGCTTTGGCAACACCATGGCCAGTATCGGCGTCGTGATCGGCTTTGGCTGTATCATGGGTATCTTTCTGGAAAAATCCGGCGCCGCCAAGCAGATGGCTCTGACCATCCTGAAGATCGTGGGCGTGAAGAACTGCGACGTGGTTCTCGGCCTCACCGGCTTCGTGGTCTCCATCCCCGTATTCTGTGACTCCGGCTTCGTGATCCTGTCCTCCCTGGCTAAGGAGTTCTCCCGTCTGACCAAGAAGTCCATGGTCTGGCTGGGCGGCATCCTGGGCATGGGCCTATACATCACCCACTTCATGGTTCCCCCCACGCCCGGCCCTCTGGCCGTGGTCGGCACCTTCAATGACAACGGACTGGGCCTTGACCTTGGTATGTACATCCTTTGCGGTCTGGCTATCTCCGTGCCCCTGTTCATTTTTGCCGTGTTCCTGTTCCGGTACTTTGGCAAAAAGTATCCCGATCTGGTGGTCCCCTACGAGATTGACCGCAGCCAGTATACCGATGCTCAGCTGGCCGTTCTGGACAAGATCGACGCCAAGATGAAGTCCGGCAAGGAGCTGGAGAACCAGGACTTTGCAGACCTGCTCTCCACTGAGAAGCTGCCCTCCGCTGGCCTGTCCTTCGCCACCCTGCTCATCCCCATCGTCCTGATCTTCGCCAACACTCTGGTGGGCCAGATCGGTTCTCTGAAGGGCACTGCTGTCGCCAACGTGGTCAGCTTCCTGGGCCAGCCTGTTATCGCTCTGTTTATCTCCCTGTGCATGGGCGCTTTCCTGCTGTGCCATGAGATGGGCAGCAAGGCCTGTGTGGATCTGATGCAGGAGGCCTGCCGTGACGCCGGTCCCATCGTTTTCATCACCGCCGCCGGCGGCGCTTTGGGCGCTGTCATCAACACCTCCGGCGCTGCCGGTATGATGGCCAACGCCATTGTGAAGATGGGCATCCCCGGTATCCTGGTTCCCATCATCATCGGCGTCATTATGCGCTTCCCCCAGGGCTCCGGTACAACCGCTATGATTACCGGTTCCGCCATCGTGGCCCCCATGGTCACCACCCTGGGCATCAACCCCTACCTGGCGGCTCTGGCCCTGTGCTTGACCACTATGTGCCCCTCCTTCCTCAACGACAGCTACTTCCATGTGGTCACCAGCTTCTCCGGCATGGACATCAAGACCAGTCTCAAGACCTGGACCATCGGCTCTATCTTGGTTCCCGCCTTTGGCTCGGTGATTTTCGTGATCCTCTCTCTGTTCATCCACTAAGTTTTCCCCTCTCTTTTTGAAAAGAAGGAGCCTGGCATATAGCCAGGCTCCTTCTGTCTGTTTCTTTTTTATTTTCTCAGCTCTCCTCTGCCGTCCGCCCCTGCATGAGCTGCTCCTTGATGGTTCTGCGGGCCAGCTCCAGATGGACCCGCAGAACCTCCTCTGCGGCAGACACATCTCCCACCGCCAGGGCGTGGATCAGCCTGCGGTGCTCCTCCATGGACTCGTCGAACCGCTGGTGGCTGACAAGCGACAGCACCCGGAACTGCTGGTTCATGGAGCGCACCCGGTCATAGGTGGACTCCACCAGACTGTTCCCCCCCAGCTCCACGATGCGGATGTGAAGCTCCTCATCCGCCTGGACATACTTGTCCATATCCCCGGCAGCGCAGCTTCTTTCCAGCAAATCCAGCAGCTCAAAGAGCTTTTGGCGGCGAACGGAAGTCAGGTTTTTCCGGCTTTTCTGGATACCGTAGGACTCCAGCATCACCCGCATATCAAAAATCTCATCAATGTCCCGCAGAGTAAATTCCTTCACAAACACCCCTTTGTTGGGGACCTCGATGACCAGTCCATCGGACACAAGCTGCCGCAGTGCTTCCCGCACAGGGCTGCGGCTGACCCCCAGCTTTTCCGCCAGCTCCTTCTCCTGGAGCCAAAAGCCCGGCCCATACTTTCCAGAGCAAACGTCATTCCGCAATATCTGATAGACCTGGCCCCGAATGGTTTTGACCCGCGGTTCCTTCATGCCGCCGCCTCCTATCTTTTTCTTTCATAATACTATATTTTTTTACTTCCCGCAAGCCTTATTCCCGTCAGCTTACCAACAAAATAGCCGCCAGTACCGCCCCTCCTTTTTCCGGTTGCCCGCCTCGTTGGCAGGGCGGTAATTCCGCTCCAGAGAAAGGTGCTTAGAACTCCGAACGCCAAACCCGAAACTCCATACCCCATAGTCTCCTTTGTGACCATCACGGGCTTCACAATAGGAAAAGCCAATTTCCGGTCAGCTTTTTTCGTTCAGGGACTTGACGAATCTCAAAAATCTGATATAATAATTGTCGCTGTCCCGCTTGGCTGGAAACAGCGTTTATGACTTGCAGCGGTATCGAAGTGGTCATAACGAGCACGATTGGAAATCGTGTGGCCGTCAAAAGCGGCCCGAGGGTTCGAATCCCTCCCGCTG
>CANDEE010000009.1 GCA_947383685.1 uncultured Pseudoflavonifractor sp. | reverse complement strand
ACGATTTGGACAAGGCCCACGGTGATTTTGAACCGATCCTCTTTCTGGGCCAGGTCCACAAGGGCCGCAATGAGAAACAAAATCAGCAGGACCATCCCAAAGTAGCGGCAGAAAGAGAGAAAGTCTACCTCCAGCCCCAGGTAGTATGCGGAATAAATATCCCCGTAATCAGGTTCCAGTACCTTATCCAGCAAGAAACGGAGCGTAAAGGCAATCCCGCACACGGCGGTGGAGCAGCAGAGGGCCAGGAAATCCCACCATTTTTTGCGGTCAAAGAGCACCTTTGCCACAAACACCGCTACGCCAAAGGAGGCGGCAAAAAAGAGGAAGTACCTCCGGCACAGGAAGGTGCCCACCAAAAGAGCGCCTGTTACAATACCGCGGCTGACGGCGGGTTTGTCACTGATATAGACATTATAGGCCCAGACACCCATAGCGCAGCAGGCAACGTCTACCATGCCTACCAGTCCCGTATAGCCCAACATGGGGAAAAGGCTGGCCACCACAAGGCCGCTCCAGCGCTTGGAATTGGCCAAAGAGGTGAAACCCCACAGAGCAGGGAAGGTATAGAGGTTGGAAAGAGCAAAGAGATACACGGTTCGGCTTGGCCCAAAAAGACGCATGATAAGGGAAATGGGATAGGCCAGCAGATAGTTATAATCTTCGGTGAGGGTGGACTGCAATACGGCTAAAATCTGTTCATAGCCTGTAATTTCCTCTGCTGCCAGAGTTCGGGCAATAGCCCAGTATCCGGCATTATCCCAAATATATACCGTGTTGGAGGTAAAGGCATAGAGGGCGGTGGCCAGATTGAGACAAATGAGAATGACCAAAAGCTGCTTCCAGTCCGCCTTGGCAACTCCAATCACATCCCGGCCTGCCCTTAAAAGAGCCATGACGATAAACGCGAAAACGACTGCATTTCCCAAGTGGCAGAGTCCTGCCAGCGTCCAGCCCTTTGGCAGCCATTGTATTTTGGGAAGAAGGACCGTGGGCATAACGCAGCTAATATCGAAATACCAGCCCAGCAGTAAAGGAGGAATTGCCGACAGGAGGTTTTTCCACCAGGTCTTCCAAGGGAGAAGGATGCGTTGGGTCAGTTTGCAGGCCGCCTCCAGGACCAGAAGAACAGCAGCGATGGCCATGGCGGCGGAAATAAGGCTATCCGTAGGAAAAACATCCCCAAAGGGGACCCAAAGGCGCACTAAAACCCAGGCTGCCAGCGCGGGAAAAATTGCCGCGCGCGTCAGCCAGGCAAGAATAGTGATAAGAATTTTCTTTGTCTTATCGGACATGGTAGCTCAGCCCGGAGGCCAGGTCATGTCCCGTCCCGACAGGACATGAAAGTGGAGGTGGAGGACGCTTTGCCCAGCTTGCTCTCCGATGTTGGACACCACCCGGTAGCTCCCCAGTCCCAACTCCTTGGATAAGGAGGCGATCACGGAAAAGATATGTCCCACAGTGGCGGCGTTGCCCTCGTTGACCTGGGACACCGACTGGATATGTTCCTTGGGGATTACCAGAAAATGGACGGGAGCCTGAGGGTCGATGTCATAAAAAGCACAGCACAACTCGTCCTCGTAGACCTTGTTGGAGGGAATGTCTCCATTGATGATTTTACAAAAAAGACAATCGCTCATGGCGGTACACTCCTTTCTTTTTCCTAATTCTCTATTTTATACCGGGAAGCGACAGATGGCAAGCCCCAATTCAGCTTTTGAGAGCAAAAACGGCGCCCACACAGTGGACGCCGTTTGATGGGCTTTTTACTGCTCTGGCACGACAGCGAAAAATTCCAGGTCGCCGCTGCCATCGTTGATAAGACTGTGAGCATGGCCTTTGGGACAGTAGTGACAGGAGCCGGGAGCGAGAGTCTCACAGCCATCATCGTATAGAATTTTTCCTGTGCCGTTGAGGATATAGATGATTTCACTGCTGGTCTCATGGGTATGCATTCCAATAGAGGCGCCGGGAATCAGGAAGCCTTTCATGATTTTGCCCAGCGCATCGGTGTACATACAGGCCCGGACCTCTTTTTCCCCACCCCTCATATGGGGGATAATGGTTTCATCCATGGCGGAAAAGTCAATTTTCATAGGTCAGGACTCCCTTCTGCGTTTTCTCTATTCTATACCCGGGGGGACGGTTTGGCAAGGGGTCAGTTCTGCCAAAGGATGTGAGGACCTGTGACCATGTGGAACCGCTCCAGGACAGCCTGGTCCAAGTTGCAGCGGTGAAGGTCCACAGCGGTGATCTGGCTGTTATCATAGGAGGTATAGTAGTAAATGCCTTTGGTTGCGTTGCAGCAGGAGGTGTATATGGTGACTTCATAGCTGCCGTCTTCCAGTTCGCAGCAGCCCCTTTGCTGGTCTACGGAACCCAGAATGTGAAAGAACTGGCTGACGCTGGCGTCCTCCGAGGTCCCGGAGCAGGAGTTGAGCCGAACGAAGGCGGCCCGAACAAACCGGGACTGGGAGGACAGGTCGCCGGGCAGTCCCAGAGCACCCATACCCCGGCTGTATGTCCGCAGGTCCAGCTTTTTGGAGAAACAGTTTTGAGGAGACTTAGGGGAGAGGGACATAAAATTGTTCAGATAGAACATTTGCTCTGGAAAAGAGGGGTTATTGGTCAGCACTCCCGCAGGGTTATCGTAGACCATCACGCCGTTTTGGACCGATTCTACCACAATGGCTTCCTCCCGGTCGGCAATGAGCCAGTGGAGCTGGGCGACGGGAAGGTCGGCCCGGAATGCTTCGGGAGTCAGGTTGAGCCGGGAGAGCAGCTTCCGGGCATCCGTTACCGAGGCGCATTGAGCCAGCAGCCAGGGAATAAACTCAAACTGGGCAATATTATCCTTTCCAGGAACAGCCTCATGGTAGACAGCGTTACCTACGAAATTAAGGCCTGCCATCCCAAGGCCCTTTTCGTTGACCCCATCGTAAAAGAGGGGAATGCCGTCGACCACATGGGCTATACCGATGATGGCATAGTGGGCGGAAAGGGGTTTCGCCTGCCGGAACAGGAAGGGATATTTCCTGGGGACGACCACCACTTCTTCGCCGTAAGAAAACTCATAGTCCAGAGTACGCCCAAAGTAGAAGTCTTTGGTCAAATAGGTAGCCGCCGTACACATAGATGATTCCTCCTTTTCGGGTATGTTTTGCAAAGCTATCTCTATTTTATACAGGAAAAAAGGGAAGGGCAAGGAAAAATCGGCACACAGCGCAAAATGGCAGAGGAGAAAAACTCCCCTGCCATTTTGTACGGTTTACCGGAATTGCCGTTGCTTTTCATCGTATTGAAACCCGGCCTGCTCCAGCTTTGAGATTAATTCCGCCACCGGAATTCCGGCGTCCTCGCAGAGAGCCTCCAAAGTGGAGAAATGATCCCGAAGCTGGGTATTAACGTAGCTGAAAAGAATAAAGGGGTCCTGAGGAAGCATCGTTTACTTACCTGCCTTTTCCGCCACAAAATCGTCCACAGTGGCCAAAGCGTCATCCAGCTTCAACACATCGCTGCCGCCGCCCATGGCGGAGTCGGGCTTGCCGCCGCCTTTTCCGCCACAGAGGGCAGTGACGGATTTGATGATATCCCCAGCCCTGACGCCCTTCTCAATGGCCTCCTTGCCGCAGACGGCCAGGAAGGTGATCTTTCCCTCCTTCACAGAGGAGAGAACGGCCACCACCTTGGAGTCCTTGTCCCGGAGAAAGTCACCCATCTTACGGAGCCGGTCGCCATCAGCGTTGGGAAGGGTGGCTGTAAGGACCTTAAGCCCGCCCACATCCTTGGCGCCCATAAGGAAGTTGTTGGCCTCCCCAAGGGCCTCCTTTGCCTTGAAGGTTTCTACCGCATGGCGCAGCTCCCGCAGCTCGTTGAGCTGCTGCTCCACCCGCACGTCCAGTTCGCTGGGATTCACCTTCATCAGCTGGGCGGCGTGGAACAAAAGCTCCCGGTTCCGGTCAATGTCGGCCAGAGTCAGCTTACCCACGGTAGCCTCAATGCGCCGGACGCCGGAGGCGACGGAGGCCTCCGACTTAATGCGGAAGGAACCGGCCTTGGCGGTGTTGTCCAGGTGGGTGCCGCCACAGAATTCTACGGAGTAGCCTTTTCCCATATCCACCACCCGAACGGTGTCGCCGTATTTTTCACCAAAGAGGGCGATGGCTCCCCGCTGCTTGGCCTCATCAATGGGAAGTACGTCGGTGTGGATGTCATAGCCGGCCAGGATCGCTTCGTTGACTTGCCGCTCCACCTCGCTCAGCTCCTCCGGGGTCATGGCGGAGAAGTGAGTGAAGTCAAACCGCACCCGGTCCGGCTCTACCAAGGAACCGGCCTGCTGCACATGGGCGCCCAGCACATTCCGCAGGGCCTTGTCCAGCAGGTGGGTAGCGGAGTGAGCCCGCATGATGGCTCTGCGGCGCTCACCGTCAATGGCGGCGGTGACGGTGCTGCCCAGCTTCATAACGCCGTGGGTCAGCTTGCCATAGTGCATATACTTGCCACCCTTATTCTTTTGCACATCCTTGACCTCAAAGACGGCGTTTCCGGCAGTAATTGTTCCGTGGTCGGCTACCTGACCGCCCATCTCGGCATAGAAGGGGGTCTTATCCAGCACCACGATGCCCTCCACGCCGCTCATAAGCTCCTCTGCTTGCTCGTTTTCCACCACCAGGGCGACTACCTTGGCGTCAGTGATGGAGCTATTATCATAGCCCACAAAGGTAGTTTCGGGAATATCCTTGCCAAACTCCACGCCGGCCCAGCCCAGATCGCCCAGAGCCTCGCGGGCTTTCCTGGCCCGGACCTTCTGCTCCTCCATAAGCGCTTTGAAAGCGTCCTGGGCGACCTGCATCCCGTGTTCGGCAACCATTTCGATGGTCAGGTCGATGGGGAAGCCGTATGTGTCATACAATTTGAAGGCATCGGTTCCGGAGAACAGGTTCTCCAGCTTGGCCTTGTGGGCCTGAAGCATTTCGTGGAAAATTTTCAAGCCGCCGTCAATGGTCCGGGCAAAATTTTCCTCCTCCACCCGAATGACCTTGGTGATATAGTCCTGCCGCTCCCGCAGCTCCGGATAATGACCCTCGTTTTCATGGATAACGGTGGCGCATACTTCGTAGAGGAAGGGCTCGTTGACACCCAGCAGCTTGCCGTGGCGGGCGGCCCGGCGGAGCAGGCGGCGGAGCACATAGCCCCGTCCTTCGTTGGAGGGCAGAACGCCATCGCAGATCATGAAGGTGGCGGAACGAATATGGTCGGTGATGACCCGGAGAGACACATCCTTCTGCTTGCTCTCGCCATAGTGGGCTCCGGTGATTTCGCTGACCTTGTGGGTGATGTTCATGACGGTATCCACATCAAAGAGAGAGTCTACGTCCTGACACACCACGGCCAACCGCTCCAGGCCCATGCCTGTGTCGATATTCTTCTGTTTCAGCTCCTCATAGTGGCCCTCGCCATCGTTATTGAACTGGGAAAAGACAATATTCCAGACCTCCATATAGCGGTCACAGTCACAACCCACGGTGCAGCCGGGCTTGCCGCAGCCGTACCTGGGGCCGCGGTCATAGTAGATTTCGGAGCAGGGACCACAGGGGCCGGAGCCGTGCTCCCAGAAATTGTCCTCCTTGCCGAACTTGAAGATGCGCTCGGTGGGGATACCGATTTCCTCGTGCCAGATACGGAAGGCTTCATCATCGGCAGGGGTGGTCTCATTTCCGGCAAAGACGGAGGGATAGAGCCGCTCTGGGTCCAGTCCCACCCATTCAGGGCTGGTCAGAAACTCCCAGGCAAAGGGGATGGCCTCTTTCTTGAAATAGTCTCCGAAAGAGAAGTTGCCCAGCATCTCAAAATAGGTGCCGTGCCGGGCGGTGTGGCCGATATTTTCAATATCACCTGTGCGGATACATTTCTGGCAGGTGGTCACCCGGTGACGGGGGGGCTCTTTTTCCCCTGTGAAATAGGGCTTCATGGGAGCCATGCCGGAGTTGATGAGGAGCAGGGAGGCATCGTCCTGAGGGATGAGGGAGAAGCTGGGCAGACGAAGATGGCCTTTGCTTTCAAAAAATTTCAGGTACATTTCCCGCAGTTCATTGACGCCAAAATATTTGGGTTTGTCCATACTAAAAATACCTCCAATCAAGATGTGGGGTGGGCAATAAAAAACGCTCCGCCCCTGCTGGTTCAGGGGCGAAGCGTAATAGAAGCTCCGCGGTACCACCCTGATTTACGCCCCAAGGGAGCGTATCTCATTTGCATCCGGTAACGGGGATGAGGCGGTCCGGTTTCCCGGCACGCTCAGAAGTGGCATATCTGTCCATTTTGCCGAGGGCTTCCACCATCCCCTCTCGCTTGCGGCTTCCTGACAGACTTGGCTTCGTCATTGCGGTCACTATTGTATCACATTTTTGCCCATTGTCAAGGCTTACAGCTTGCTTTTCTTCCCTAAAAGGGCTTGCAGGTTACAGCTTCGGCAGGCGGCGGCGTAGGTCTGTCCGGTGAAAAAGTAGCATATTCCCGGAATAGAGGCCAGAACCACCGCGGCAAGAATACAGAAAAGAGCGATGACGGCGAAAAAGGCCAACTGCTGGGGGACAGTACCTGGTCCCATGGTGTTAAAAATTAAGGTCCAAAGCTTTTCTCCCACTCCGATAGCGAGGGGGTGGATGAGATAAACCGCAAAGGAGACTCCGGACAGGAGCGGCAGCAGCTTTCCTTTTTCCTCCTTCCCCCGCAGACAGGACTTGGCCAGCAGGAAAATGGCGGCGGACAGGAGGAAGGTAAACAGGGTCAGATAGTTGGTGAACCGGTCAGAATACATCACCTTATCGTAGGTATCCCAACGGGTCCCCAGCACGCTCACCGTCAGCATGGCGGCGATAACGGCAATCAAGGCTTTTCGGGAGGGCAGTCTTTCCCACCGCTCCAGATAGGCTCCCAACAGGAAATAGCCCAGATACCCCCCAATCATGTTGAGATTCAGGGTCCAATGTTCGGTAAATATCAGCTCATACTCTGCCGGGACAAAGGTGCGGACAGTATAAAGCCCCAAAGTAAGGATGACCCATAGAGCCATCATATAGTTCCAGTGACTGTTCGTCAGGCCATCCGCCATCTTTTTCAGCATGGGGGAAATGAGGTACATGGGGATAAGGGCGTATAGGAACCAGTAGGGGACCGAGACGGGGGTGTTCAGCAGCCGGGAAAAACCGCTCAGCGCTCCGGCGGCATTGTTACGGATTACACTGTATAGAAGGATTACCGCAGAATAAGTCAAAAGAGGGACCAGAATCTTGGGGACCCGTTTCCGAAAAAGTAATTTTAAATCAGCGGTTTTGTCTTCACTCAACAGCAATGCTCCCGACATCATAAAAAAGAGCGGTACAGCGGGAGTGGAGAGACAGGCGAAAAAGTTGGAAAAGTTCCACAGCACGGGATAATTCCAGCTTCGCAGGGCTCCTGCCGCCACATGGAGATAAATAACTCCCAGCATGGAACAGACACGCAGCACATCATAATCGTACCGGCGGTTTTTCATGGCTCCACCTGCTTTCTGAGGATGGAAAGGGGAGGAGCTTGACAGGGAAGCGGAAGGCAAAGGGCCGTCTGGGGTGTTCGGGCTTCCTCCATGGGGAAGCCATTGCCGTCTGTCAGGTCCTCTACCACAAAGGAAACGGGCCGGATGCCCGGACCGACCAGCTCCAGGGTCTCGCCCCGGCGGAATTTGTTCCGCAGGGAGCAGACCGCTTTCCCGTCGGAGGAACAGGAGGTAACGATAGCGGAAACCTGCCAGTCCCGGATATACCGGGAGTCTCCTACATACTGTTCGGGGTGCCCGTAATAGAAGCCTTCAGAGTAAGGGCGGTGGCTTACCTTGTCCAGTTCTGCCCGCCACACCGGGTCCAGTGGATTTCCGAGTGCAGCGGCGTCAATGGCGCGGCGGTAGGCTCCAGTGACAATGGCGGCGTAGTAGGCTGATTTGGCCCGGCCCTCGATTTTCAGACTGTCCAACCCCGCCTCCAGCAACTCGGGGACGTGGTCAATCATGCACATATCCTTAGAGTTAAAAATGTAGGTGCCCCGGTCGTCTTCTTCCACGGGGAAGAACTCCCCGGGCCGCTGTTCTTCCATGAGGGCGTATTTGTAGCGGCAGGGCTGGGCACAGGCGCCGCGGCTGGCGTCCCGTCCCGTCATATAGTTTGAGAGAACGCAGCGCCCGGAATAACTGACGCACATAGCACCATGGACAAAGGCCTCAATTTCCAGTTCCCTGGGAGTTTTGGCCCGAATCTCCCGGATTTCTTCCAAGGATAGTTCCCGGGCCAGAATGACACGTTCCGCCCCCTGGTCATACCAAAAGCGGGCGGCGGCATAGTTGGCGATACCGATTTGGGTAGACATATGGACAGGAAGGGCGGGGGCATATTGCTTTGCCAGGGCAAGCGCACCGACGTCCCCAATGATGAGGGCGTCCACTCCGAGCTCCTGCAAAAAGGAGAGATAGTCGGGCAGCCCCGCCACCTCGCTGTTCCGAGGTATGGTGTTGCAGGTTACATGGACCCGGACGTTGTGGTCGTGACAAAGCTTGACTGCCTGGGCCAGCGCCTCCTGGCTGAAATTGCCCGCAAAGGAACGCATCCCATACAGCTCTCCTGCCAGATATACCGCGTCGGCTCCATAGGCCACCGCCATCTGGAGCCGCTCCATATCCCCGGCAGGGGACAACAGTTCTACCCCCTTACCCATTGCTGCTACCAAGAGAAGCCAGGTAATTCTGGAACTCGGAGTTGGTACGGAAGTAGTGATGAAGGCCGTCGCTGCCCAGGGCGTAGTAATAGAAGTTAGTACTTTGAGGGTTCAGGGCGGAGTTGAGGGCCACCATACCGGGGCTGGCGATGGGTCCCGGGGGCAGTCCCTTATTGAGATACGTGTTATAGGGGCTGTTTAAGGTCTGGTAGTCCTCCTGGGTGATAGGCCGTCCGGCAGCATAGACCAAGGCGGCGTCAATTTGGAGGAAGCCGACGGTCTCATACTCCGGGTTGTGCAGCCGGTTATAGATAACCGAGGCAATGGCGGTCTGGTCGGTACCGTCGGTTTCCTTTTCAATGAGAGAGGCGATAGTCACCATATCGTGGACAGAGTAACCCATTTCAGCGGCCTTCTCCCGGAGGGAGTCGGGGAATTGCTGGTCAAAGCGGAGGATCATCTTGTTCAGCACCTGCACCGCCTCGTTTTCTCCGCCGCCCATGTAAAATTCATAGGTGTCGGGAAAAAGATACCCCTCCAGGCGGTGATAGTCTCCCAGAGGCAGGACTCCCTGGAGAAAGGAATATTTAAAGTCATAGTTTGCGGCTACTTTTTGCAGGGTGGAGAGGTTGGAAACGCCTTCCTGGACAAGAAGGGAGAATATCTGGTCCAAAGTATAGCCCTCGGGGATGGTGACGCTGACCGTTTTCCGGCTCCCGGAGCGGGCGGACATAGAATTCACCAGAGCGTTGTAGTCCATGTCGGTATTGAGCTCATAGGTGCCGGGGGTCAGTTTCCGGCTGGCGTGAACAATGGAGGAAAAAATTTTGAACAGGGGCTTGTACTCAATAAGCCCGTTTTCCTCCAAGAGGTTGGTAACATAGCCCATGTCGGCCTCGCTGACGGTCTGAGTTTCGGTCGTTACCACGTCGTCTTTTTTAACCTCTACCTTTTCTTCATGTTGGGTAAAGATGCTTTCCGGGAGGGTAATGGTAGCGGTGGCCGGCTCTTTGTTGAGAGCAAACACGTCCCCGGCCCACAGCCAAGCTAATCCGGCCAGCATGGCGGAGGTCGCCACAACCAGCAGGATATAAAGGAGGGGGTTCATTCTTCTGCGCCGGCGCCGGCGGCGGTGGGGCGCACCGTTCCTTCCACCGGCCGGAGAGCTGGAGCGGGAGGAAACAGGGCGTTGTTCATGGGATTCTTGTGGCATAAGGAATCACTCCTGACATTTTTGCGCCTTCGCGGAGGAACCAGATTCAAACGGGGCGCATAGGATATTGCGGATGGCGGAACGGAGGTGTGTTTCAAAACCTCCGCACCGTCAAATAAACAACGAGGTGAAGTTCTATGTGCTGTGGGAACAACGGTTGGGGCGGCGGTTGCTGCTGGATCATTCTGATCATCATTCTGCTTCTGTGCTGCTGCGGCGGCTGGGGCGGCAACAGCTGTGGCTGTGGCTGTGGCGGCTGCAACAATGGGTGCGGCTGTGGGTGCAACGACGGCTGCTGCTAAGCCGAGCTACATGGAAAGCGGGGCGCCGCCCCGCTTTCCTTCCCTTAAAAGTGGGACAGGCAGCGGCTTTCCGTCAGGATAATATGGACCGGGCAGTCATGTGTTTCTACTGGTAGGGAAGGGAACAAAAGCCTGTCCCGGCACAGGGCGACTGTCAGGTGGTCAAAACCGGCGAGATAACGGTCATAGTAACCTCCGCCGTGCCCTAAGCGAAATCCGTGTTCGTCAAAGCACAGGCCGGGAACCAGAATAAGCGACAAGTCCTCCCGCCTTACAACAGGACAATCCATATGAGGCTCCGGAATGCCGAAGGAGCCGGGGGAAAGACGGTCAGGTCCACAGTAACGCCGGGCCTCCATCCCTCCTTCCGGCAAACAGTGGGGGAGGGCCAATGCTTTTCCCAGAAGGGAGAGAGGTTCCAACAGTTGAGCGGTATCCGGCTCTGAGCCTACTCCATAGTAGAGAAGGAGAGAGCGGCAGTCCGCCAACTGGGGAAGGGCAAGAAAGCGCTGAAAAAGAAGCCGGTCGCTTTCCGCTTTTTCAACAGCTGTAAAGGGAATGGACCTAACAAATTTCCGCAGTGCGGCCTTTTCAGCCGTGATAGTGGACGGCATCTTTCACCTTCTGGGCGGCGTCGGCCCCACGAAGAAGCTCTACCAGCTTGAGACCGAAGGAAAAAGCGGACCCGGCGGCCTCGCCGGTGATGATATGACCGTCTACCACAAAGGGAACGCTGGATTGAGTCACAGCGCCCGCCATTTCATTTTCCATACCGGGATAACAAACCGCGCGTTTTCCCTCCAGCAGACCAAAAGAAGCCAGCAGGGTAGGGGCGGCACAGATGGCGGCGGCATAACCGCCCTGGTCCAGAACGGTGCGGACAAGAACGGCTGTCCGGGGATCGCCCCCCAGGGCGTTGACTCCACCCAGGCCACCGGGAAGCATAACCAAATCTATGGCCTTGGGATCCATTTCGGCAAAAGTCCGATCAGCCTTTACCGTAATGTTATGGGACCCGGTTACAAACTCTCCTTCCAGAGAGGTAAGGGCTACATCAATCCCGGCCCGGCGAAGCAGATCGGCAGGTACCAGAGCCTCTGCCTCCTCAAAGCCGTTTCCAAGCAAAATGCAAACCATAAAACAACCTCCTTACAAGGACGGTAAAGCGGAAATGCTGTTTGTTAAGACGTCCCAGATTTCCTGGTGAATATCCTCAATGGGACGGATTTCCCCCTGTTCATCCACACAGGCGATTCGCTGCCAGCTGTAGTGCTCCGCTGCCCGCAGGGCAGTACGGCGGCAAAGGGCCAGATATTCCGTATCCACCTCGTGAATATCTGCTTTGGTGTGCGTGGCGGCCTCCCGTGAGCGAAGAAGCTGTACTGACTTTTCGGTGGGCATATCCAGGTAAATTACCACATCGGGTTGGGGAAGGCCCAACTTGCAGTACTCAAAATCAGAAAGCCAGTCAAAAAAGGCGGGCTGCTCGGCATCAGGCAATTTGCCGCCCTGGTGAACAGCATTAGAGGTGGTGTAGCGGTCGGAGAGGATCAGCTCTCCGGCCTCATAGTCCGATCCCCAAACCTTTTTCCAGGCGGCGTAGCGGTCCACGGCATAGAATGTGGATGCGGCGTAGGCGTTTACATCTGAAGGGTGGGAGCCAAATTCTCCCCCAAGATACATCCGCAGCAAGGCGGAGGAGGGCTCAGAATACTGAGGAAATACCAGCCGCCGGAACTGTGTTTTCTGGCTCTGAAGCCTGTCGCAGAGCAGCTTGAACTGGGTGGACTTGCCGGAACCGTCTGTGCCTTCAAAGACAATGAGAGTTCCCTTCATTTTACATCCCCCTTATCCGGGCGCCGAAAGCATCCACTAAAATGAGGGGCAGCTTTGCCATTCGCCCAATGCGGCTGGGTTCCTTGATGAGACGGTAAAGCCACTCCAGACCGGCCTTCTGCCAGACCTCCGGAGCCCGTTGGACATTACCTGCGAACACATCCAGGCAGCCGCCTAAGCCCACTGCCAGCTTGGCGCCGGTGAGGGGGCCGTTCTTTGCCATCCAGAGCTCCTGTTTGGGAGCGCCCAGGCAGACAAAGACCACATCGGCTTTGGCGGCCTTGATGGTTTCTACCACGGGCTTGTCCTCCTTGAAATACCCATCGTGGGTGCCGCAGATCAGCAGACCGGGATGGGATTTGCGAAGGTTTTCCGCCGCCTGCTCCGCCACTCCGGGCTTGGCTCCCAGAAGGAACAGAGACTGGCCTGTGTGGGACATCCGGGTCATAAGGCCCTGGGCGAAATCCACTCCGGGAGCGCGCCCCTTTAAGGAGCGGTTCAAAATCTTGGCGGCGTATACTACCCCGATGCCGTCAGGGAGGGCCAGGTCAGCCTTGTTGAGAACAGAGCGGAAATCCTCATCCTTCTTGGCGGACAGGATGAATTCGGGGTTTGGCGTGACCACATAGTGGAACCCGCTTTCCTCCATCAGCGCTGCCCCGGCCTCAATGGCCTCATCCAAAGTGAGATCATCAATGCCGACACCTAAAATATCTGTTTTCAAGGGAGCACCCCCCGCAAATACATAGATAAGATAGTATAGCATATTTTTACCAAAAAGTCTACGACCATTCTAGCCCGGAAAGCCTTGGGCCAGAATGGCCGTTTCAATTTTATAAAATCTTTATGGCTGGGGTCCTTCTTTAACCTGCGCCAAAAACTTGGCGTGATATTCCTGAACCCAGGGGATAATTTGCTGAATCAGAGCCAGGATGATGGGGGAGGCTTCCTCCTCCAATCGCAAAAGAATGCGGGTGTTTTCTGGCGTAGCCTGAGGGAATTCCCGGTGAAAGTCAGGACTGTTTATGTAACGGAGGTAGGCTTCGATCTTATCCAATAGTAGCTTCTGAGTTTCAGGAGAGTCGTCCAAGGCTCCGGAGGAGACAATGACCAGGTCCACGCCGCCGTCCCTGCGCTGTCCCATAAGGTCGATGCTGTCCGGATCCTGTATCATATAAAAGTCTCCTTTAACTTTATTTGGCTAAAGTATAGCAAAGGGAGCTGGCCACTGTCAATCGGGGGCATAAATTTTTTATTGACATTTTGAATTCCGGTGGTATAATAGCACTTAGCAATTTAGCGCTTTTAACCGCTAAAGTACACAGGAGGAAAATGACATGAAATTTCACAAACTGATGACGCTGGGCCTTGCCGGAGCCCTTACTCTGTCCCTGGCTGCCTGCGGCGGCGGGACTACCAACGAAACCCCGGCTCCCGCACCGGAGAGCAAGGCGCCTACTGCGGAGAGCACGGCTCCTTCGGAGTCCGCTGGGGACAAGTACGTGGTGGGCATCTGCCAGCTGGCTCCCCATCCCGCGCTGGACGCTGCCACCCAAGGCTTTAAGGATGCTCTGGACAAGCTGCTCCCCGGTCAGGTGGACATTCAGGAGCAGAACGCTGCCGGTGATACTCCCACCTGCGCGACCATTATCAACGGTTTTGTCTCCAACGATGTAGACCTTATCATGGCGAATGCCACTGCGCCTCTTCAGGCCGCAGCTTCCGCCACCGATACCATCCCGGTGCTGGGTACTTCTATCACCGAGTACGGCGTGGCCCTGGGTATTGATAATTTCTCTGGCACCGTAGGAACCAACGTCTCGGGTACCTCTGACCTGGCTCCTTTGGACCAGCAGGCCGAGATGATCAAGGAGTGGTATCCCGATGCCACGGACATTGGGCTTGTCTACTGCTCTGCTGAGCCCAACAGCCAGTATCAGGTGGACAATGTGCAGAAGTACCTGGAGGATATGGGCTATACCTGCGCCCAGTATCCCTTCTCCGATACCAATGATATGGCTTCCGTGGTTCAGAACGCGGTTTCCAATAGCGATGTCCTGTATATTCCCACCGACAACACCGCCGCAAACAACACCGGCATCATCGACAACATTTGCCGGGGCGTGATTCCTGTCTTTGCCGGTGAGGAAGGCATCTGCGGCGGCTGTGGTGTGGCTACCCTGTCCATCAGCTATTATGATATTGGCTATAAGACCGGTGAGATGGCTGCTGATATTTTGGCCAACGGCGCCGATGTCTCCACCATGCCCATTGAGTATGCGCCTCAGTTTGTCAAGAAGTATAACCCTGCCACCTGCGAGGCTCTGGGACTTACCGCCCCTGAGGGCTACGAGGCCATTGCGGGTTAATTTCTGAACTGCTTGAAGACAGTGGGAAAGGATATCCTTTCCCGCTGTTTTCTGGTATCTTTGGCAATAGGAGGGAATACCTGTGACTAACTTTCTGAACGCCCTTCCAGGTGCGGTGTCCCAAGGGCTGATTTGGGGCATCATGGCCATCGGCGTATACATTACCTATAAGATTTTGGACATTGCGGACCTGACGGTGGACGGCTCCTTCTGTACCGGCGGCGCGGTGTTCGTCATGCTGTTTTCCGGTGGAGTCAACCTGTGGATCGCTATGCTGGCGGCCTTACTGGCAGGAATGCTGGCAGGCCTGGTGACAGGGCTGCTCCATACGGTCTGCGGCATCCCGGCCATTTTGTCTGGGATACTCACCCAACTGGGGCTCTATTCGGTAAATATGGCCATTATGAACTTTAAGGCGTCGGTGGCTCTGTCCATCATGCAGAAGGAAACCTTAGACAAGCTGCTGGTCTCGCTGCGATTTGTTCAGGGAAGCAAGGGCGGCTACCCCATCTACCGTCACCCCATTCTTGTAGTGGGGGTTTTTACCGTCGCCCTTATTGCCGTTTTGTATTGGTTTTTTGGCAGGGAATTGGGCGCTGCCCTTCGGGCTACCGGCTCCAACCCCAACATGGCTCGAGCTCAGGGGATCAACACAGACTTCTGTAAAGTGCTGGGCCTGATGATTTCCAATGGCCTGGTGGCCCTTTCGGGGGCGCTTTTGTGTCAGTATAACGGCTCAAATGAGATCAATGTGGGCCGGGGAGCCATTGTTATCGGTCTTGCTGCCGTTATTATTGGGGAGGTACTGCTGGACAAAGTGTTCCGCAATTTTGCCCTAAAGCTGCTGTCAGTTTCCATTGGCGCGATTCTGTACTATATTGTGATCCAGGCGGTGCTTCAGATGGGCCTCAATCCCAACTACCTGAAAATACTTTCCGCTGCTGTGGTGGCCATATTCCTTACCATTCCCTATTGGAAAGGGAAGTACTTTGGAAAGAAAGTTGGGAAGGAGGCGGCAGGACGTGCTTGAAATCAAAAATATTTGGAAGACCTTTAACGCCAATACCGTCAACGAGAAGGTAGCTCTTAGAGGAGTTAGCCTTACCCTGAACGATGGGGAGTTCGTTACCGTTATCGGCGGCAACGGAGCAGGCAAGTCCACCCTGATGAACGCGGTGGCCGGGGTCTATCCGGTGGACCAGGGCTCCATCACCATTGATGGGGTGGATGTGACCCATCTTCCCGAGCACAAGCGGGCGCCCTATATTGGCCGGGTCTTCCAGGACCCCATGATGGGTACCGCCGCCACCATGCAGATCGAGGAAAACCTGGCCCTGGCTGCCCGCCGGGGTCAGGGGAGAGGATTAAAAAGCGGTATCACCAAAGCGGAGCGGGAGGAATACCGGGAGCTTCTCAAAATCCTGGACCTGGGACTGGAGGAGCGAATGACCTCTAAGGTGGGACTTCTCTCCGGCGGTCAGCGGCAGGCGCTGACCCTGCTGATGGCGACCCTGAAGAAGCCAAAGCTCCTCCTTTTGGACGAGCATACTGCCGCACTGGATCCCAAAACGGCGGCAAAGGTGCTGGAAACAACTGAAACCATCGTCCAGCGGGATAAGCTGACCACGCTTATGATTACGCATAATATGCGGGACGCCATCGCTCACGGCGACAGGCTTATTATGATGTATGAGGGCCGGGTCGCCATTGACGTTTCCGGCGAGGAAAAGAAAAAACTGACGGTGGAGGGGCTTTTGGAGATGTTCAGTAAAGTTTCCGGTTCCGATGAGGCTGACGACAAGCTGCTCCTATCCTAAAAATCCAAAGAAGAAAGGCGGCCCCTGCGGCCACGTCCCATAATAGAAGTTGTTCAGGCTGGATCAGTGGTTGATAGTATTGCAGAGCGGGCGTCCCTCGTGACGCCCGCTCTGCTTTTCGTTGCGAACAGCAGTTTAATATGATACAATAGAAGTACAAATCGCAGATTTAAGAGGTGCTTATCGTGAAAAGCAAGGCAATTTCAATCATGATAGGATTCATTGTTCTATGGTGTTGTGGAGCAATGCTTGACTTTTTTCCATTTTCTTTGGCAGATGACCTTGCAATCAGTGCCATTGGATTTACAGGGCTATTAGTCTGTGCGGTTGTTGTGATTTGTGCTTGCTGGATCATCAGAGAAATCAAGAAAAAATCCTAATACGCAAATTTGTGTTTACCGACATAAAAAGGGGCGGGAGGTTCTCAAACTCCCACCCCTTTTTACTTGATGATTTAGAAACATGGGGCCGTGTCTCAGCGACCTTCGTGCCTCCTTATGAGAACGACTCTTACGTGATCGCTTTCTTCTTGGGCATTCAGCGCTCGGAAAGCGGCTGATAAGACTTTTGACGTCCCACATACTGGTAGGCAGGACGAATGATTTTTCCCATGTTGATAAGCTCCTCCATCCGGTGGGCGCTCCATCCCACAACGCGGGCAATAGCGAAAAGCGGGGTGTAAAGCTCCAAGGGCAGGTCCATCATGTGGTACACAAAGCCGGAGTAGAAGTCGACATTTGCGGAAACGCCCTTATACATTTTTCGTTCCCCGGCGATAATTTCGGGCCCCAGCCGCTCTACAAGAGAATAAAGCTGGTAATCCGCCTGCCGCCCCTTTTCTGCCGACAGCTTTTCTACCAACGCTTTCAGGACTTTTGCCCGGGGATCGGACAGGGAATAAACAGCGTGGCCCATACCGTAGATAAGCCCCGATTTGTCAAAGGCCCGCTTTTCCAGTAAAGCCTGGAGATAGGTGCGTACTTCGTCCTCATCGGTCCAGTCCCGGACAGTTTCCTTCATATCCTCAAACATCCGCACCACCATAATGTTGGCACCACCGTGCCGCGGGCCTTTCAAGGAGGCCAGAGCCGCTGCCATGCAGGAATATGTATCGGTGCCGGAGGAGGTGACCACATGGGTGGTAAAGGTGGAATTGTTGCCGCCTCCATGCTCTGCATGAAGGGTGAGACAGGCGTCCAGTACCTTTGCCTCCCACGGGCTGTATTGGGAATCAGGGCGGAGAAGGGACAGGAAGGTCTCTGCTGTGGACAGGCCCGGCTTGGGCGCGTGAATATAGAGGCTGTTGCCCTCTTTATAATTGCAAGCCTGGTAGGCGTAGACCGACAACAGGGGGAACACAGCAATGAGCTGCAAGCACTGGCGCATTACGTTTGACAGGTGGATGTTATCCGCCCTGCTGTCATAGGCCGCCATATTGAGGACGCTTCTGGCCAGGGAGTTCATAACGTCCCGGCTGGGGGCCTTTAAAATCACATCTCGGACAAAATTGTTAGGGAGAGAGCGGTAATAGCTTAGAAGCTCTTGAAATTCCGCCAGTTCGGTCCCGTTGGGCAGATGGCCCAGCAGGAGAAGATAGGCGGCCTCCTCAAAGCCAAAACGGTTTTCCTTGAGAGCGCCCGAGACCAGTTCCTCCACATCCACGCCCCGGTAATAAAGCTTACCCTCGCAGGGGACCTCGCTCCCATCGGGGAGCTTGTCCTTGGCGTGGACGTCGGAGATTTCGGTAAGGCCTGCCACCACGCCTTTGCCGTTCAAGTCCCGAAGCCCCCGTTTAACATCATATTTGGCGTAGTCGCTTACATTGATACGGCTATGCTTTCGGACGTCAGCCGCCATAGCCCGAACCTCTGGACGAAGGTCGAAATAATTGGGATTACTAGCCATAAATGCCTCCTTTCCTGGTAAAGAACAATTCTATCAAAATATAAAATATCACAAAAATGTTGCCATTTTATGAATCGGCATCCGATAGGTTTCTCTTTTTGGCAAAGTGGCCTAGCGCAGCGCTGCCGCTACCCGTGCCAGCGTATCGGTGTGGAGCTGGTCTGCCAGGTGGGTGTATATCTTTCCTGTGGTGGCGGGGGTGGAATGCCCCAGGGCCTTGCCAATGTCAAACAGGGGCGCGCCTTGGGTGGAAGCCACCGTAGCAAAGGTATGACGCAGTCCGTGAAGGGTCAGGGGCGGCAGGCCGCTGTTGCGGATAAACCGGGTGAAGCTCATGGAGAGGCTGTTGGGAGAAAAGGGCTTCCCCCGTTTGTCCACCGCTACCATACCGCTGTTTGGCCAGTCCGCGCCCATACTCAGCCTTTTTTCGTTTTGCCGCCGCCGCTCCTGGCGCAGAAGGTGGTAAATATCGTCCCCCATGTGCAGTACCCGGGTGGAGGAGCGGTTTTTGGTCTCCTTGTCAATGACCTTAGCCCCGGCGGCGGTCCGGGCTTCCCGGATGTGGATTTTTCGCGCCTGAAAGTCCACGCTGTTCCACCGCAGTCCGCAGATTTCCTCCCGCCGTAGCCCAAGGCTCCCTGCCAAGTGGACCACCGTTTCCAGCCAGTGGCCTTCCACCAGTTGATAGAGTTTTTTCAAGTTTTCTGCCGTATAGAACCGGGTTTCCTTATAGACAACGTGGGGTGGCTCCACCCGTTCTGTGGGGCAGCGGGAAATCAGGTCCTGCCGTATGGCGGCGTGGAGTGCGGCAGAGAGTAGGTCATGGTGCCGCCGGACAGTGTTGGGGCTTAATCCCTTTTTCTGCATGAGCATGGCATAGTAATGCTGTAAGTCGTTGGGAGACAAGTCCTGGAGAGGAATATTCCCCAAAGCGGGAGAGAGGTGGTTATCAATGATTTTGCGGTAGCCGTAGGCGGTGGTTTCAGCCCGGTTGGGGATAACGACCTCCTGCATCCACGTATCCAACCATTGGTCCAGAGACATATGAACGGGGCGGACGAGGGCGCCCTGTGCCTTTTTCATCAAGAACTGGTTTTTGGCCCTCCGGGTGGCGGAGAGGGTAGGATAAGTGCCGTACTGGCGAATCCTGCGGCCCTCCTCGTCACGCCCCAAGTCCATGTAGAGATAATACAGGTGCCGTTCGTTGTCGTAGGAAATTCCTCTTTCGTACCTGATCCTGCTCATAAATCTCTTTCTCCTTTCTGTTTTGACAGGAATAATAGTAAAGATTATCATGCTGGAAAGAAAAGAGATAGAAAAATCTCCTCTGTGCCCTAATATTTGGACGCAGAGGAGATTCTATACAGGACTGAATAACCATTCTTAGTCCATTTTGTGAGACCCAGCCGCCAGGGCCTCGGCTACCCGGATACCATCCACGGCGGCGGAGGTAATACCGCCTGCGTAGCCTGCCCCCTCGCCGCAGGGGTAAAGACCCCGGAGGGGGGATTGAAACCCCTCATCCCGCAGGATGCGGACAGGGGAGGAGGAGCGGGTCTCAATGCCGGTCAGCACGGCTCCCGAATCGGCAAAGCCGTGAAGTTTGCGGTCAAGGAGTGGAAGGGCTGCGCGGAGAGTATCGGCCACATAGGCGGGGAGGCAGTCATCCAAACTGGCGGGGACCACGCTGGGACGGTATGTGGGAGTGAGGGAACCCAAAGTCTTTGAAGTCCGTCCTGCCAGAAAATCTCCCACTAATTGTGCGGGCGCACGAAATACAGGCTTGTCCGGGTAATACAGGGGAGACGCTCCACCAGTTCCCAGGTCCCATGCCGCCCTCTCCCATATCTCCTGAAAGCGGACTCCGGCTAAGGGACCGTTGTCCCCAAAGTCCTCGGGACCCACCCCCACCAGAAAACCACCATTGATATTTTTTCCGTCTCTGGCCCGCAGGCTCATGCCGTTGGTGACCACTTGTCCATAATCGCTGGCAGCCGCGACTACCTGTCCTCCCGGACAGACACAGAAAGTGAAGGCGGAGCGGCCATTTGGTAAATGGCAGGCCAGCTTATAGTCCGCTGGGGGCAATTTTGTCCAGACGGGGCCATACTGGGCCTCGGAAATGGCGGCCTGCTCATGCTCGATGCGGCAGCCGATGGCAAAGGGCTTGCTCTCCATCGGTACGCCTGCCTCATACAGCATCTCAAAGGTGTCACGGGCTGAGTGACCGGGCGCCAGTACCAGGGCGTCGCAGGTCAGCGGCTCATTTGCCGGCCCCTGTTCGTTATCAAAGTAAATTCCCGTAAGGCGTCCGTCCTCCACCCGCAGCCCGGTGAGCTGGTGCTCAAAACGGACCTCTGCCCCCAGGGAGAGAAGCTCCTCTCGTATGGACTTCACCACGCCCCGAAGAATATCAGTACCCACGTGGGGTTTTTGCTGCCAGAGAATATCCTCTGGGGCGCCATGGCGGACAAATTCCTCCAACACAGCGGCGATACGTCCATCGTGGGTGCCTGTATTCAGCTTGCCGTCTGAGAAGGTTCCGGCGCCGCCCTCGCCAAACTGGACATTGGAGGTGCGGGACAACGCCCCGGTTTGCCAAAAATGCTCCACATCCTCTGTTCGCTCATCTACATTTCGGCCCCGTTCCAGCACAATGGGAGGAAGACCGTTCCGGGCCAGAAACAGGGCGCAGAACAGCCCCGCCGGCCCCATCCCAACCACTACCGGGGGCAGGGGAGAGCTTCGTTTTACGCCCGGGAACACATAGGGTTGGGGGTCCCAAAGGCTCACATTCCCATCGTGGAGCCGCTCCACCAGTTTGGCGGCTCCATTCAGCTCCACGCCCACGGAGCACACATACCGCACATCGTTCTTTTTTCGGGCGTCCACTGACTGGCGCAGCAGACGGACCGCTCCCAGGGCGGAAGCGGATACACCCAGCATCTTGGAGGCCTTGCGTTTTAGCTCCTCCGGCCCAAAGTCCAAAGGAAGGGACAAATTTTGGATTCGTATCATGGCACATCACCTTTTGTTAGTCTATCACAGATTTTCCCATCACACAATGGCGGATGCTGGGGAAAGAGACGAAAGAGAAATGAGGAACAGAGAAAAATTGCAAGTCCGACAACTTTTTCTTGCATTTTACTTTAGCGCGTTGTATAATAATCACGTTCCAAAAAGCAATTTGGGGCGAAATTGAATGAATGACGGGTCAATCCGTCTTATCTGAAAAGGAGTTTGATGGACATGGCTTTGAAAAACGCGTACCTGAAAAGTGTCTACGCCTCTCTGGAGAAAAAAAGTGCCCATGAGCCGGAATTCCTCCAAGCTGTTCAGGAGGTGCTGGAATCTCTGGAGCCTGTGGTGGAGCGCCGCCCAGAGCTGGAGAAGAACGGAGTCATTGAACGCCTGGTGGAGCCGGAGCGCATCGTCATGTTTCGGGTGCCCTGGGTGGACGATAGCGGCAAGGTCCAGGTAAACCGGGGCTACCGGGTCCAGTTCAACTCCGCCATCGGTCCCTACAAGGGCGGCCTGCGGCTCCATCCCAGCGTAAATCTGTCCATCATCAAATTCCTGGGATTTGAGCAGGTGTTCAAAAACTCTCTGACCACTCTGCCTATCGGTGGCGGAAAGGGAGGCAGTGACTTTGACCCCAAGGGCAAGTCCGATGCCGAGGTTATGCGTTTCTGCCAGTCCTTCATGACTGAGCTGCAGCGCCACATTGGCGCTGACACAGATGTGCCCGCCGGCGATATTGGTGTGGGCGGCCGGGAGATCGGCTACCTTTATGGGCAGTATAAGCGGCTGCGCAACGAGTTTACGGGAGTCCTTACGGGGAAGGGATTGACCTATGGCGGTTCTTTGGCTCGGACTGAAGCCACAGGCTATGGCCTGTGCTATTTCACCGACGAGATGCTGAAAGCCGCAGGTAAGTCCTTTAAGGGGGCCAGGGTGGTGATTTCCGGCTCTGGCAACGTGGCTATCTATGCCAACCAGAAAGCGACCCAGTTGGGGGCCAAGGTCATCGCCATGTCTGACTCCAACGGCTACATCGTGGACGAGAACGGCATTGACTATAAGGTGATGAAGGAGATTAAGGAGGTCAAGCGGGCCCGGATTAAGACCTACCTGGACTATGTGCCCTCTGCCAAGTATGTGGAAGGCTGCAAGGGCATTTGGACGGTGGCCTGTGATGTGGCTCTGCCCTGTGCAACCCAGAACGAGTTGGACGGGGAGAGCGCCAAAGCTCTGATGAAGAACGGCTGCTTTGCCGTGGCGGAAGGAGCCAATATGCCCAGTACTCCGGAGGCTGTAGCGGTTTTCCAGGCTGCGGGCATTCTCTTTGCCCCCGCTAAGGCGGCCAATGCTGGCGGTGTGGCAACCTCCGGCCTGGAGATGAGCCAGAATTCCCAGCGGCTGAGTTGGACCTTTGAGGAAGTGGATCAGAAGCTCCACGGCATCATGGTCAGTATCTACAATGCCGCTGCCGGTGCCGCCAAGGAGTACGGCATGGAGGGCAACCTGGTGGCGGGCGCCAACATCGCCGGCTTCCTGAAGGTGGCTGAGGCTATGCTGGCTCAGGGTATTGTGTAAAAGCGAAGCCCCAAAATGATGAGAAAAGGGACATGGCAAAAGCCATGTCCCTTTTTATAATGTAAAGTGCTGGTTTATATGATAAAAAGGTCCTCATCCTCGTTATGGATGGGGACCTTTTTGGGATGAAATTATTTGTTTACCAATTCGGCTGTGTCCATGGCAATCATCAGCTCCTCATTTGTGGGGATGAGAAGAACCTGCACCTTAGAGTCAGGGGCAGAAATCACTGCCTCCTTGCCCCGGATGTTGTTGGCGTCCTCATCCATCTTTACGCCCATGTACTCCAGTCCGGAGGCAATAGCCATCCGGGCGGCGGCATCGTTCTCGCCCACGCCGGCGGTAAAGACAATAGCGTCTACTCCACCCATGGCGGCAGCGTATGCACCGATGTACTTCTTTACGCTGTAATAGAATACGTCCAGAGCAAGCCGGGCCCGGTGATTGCCCTGCTCGGCGGCGGCGCCGATGTCCCGGAAGTCAGAGGAAACGCCGGAAATACCCAGTACGCCAGATTTCTTATTCAGGATATTCAGCATTTCCTTGATGTCATAACCGTATCGGCCCATCAGATACTCCAAAATGGTAGCGTCAATGTCACCGGAGCGGGTGCCCATGGGGAAGCCGGCCAAGGGGCCAAGACCCATGGTGGTGTCCACACATTTGCCGCCCTTTACGGCTGCCAGAGAGGAACCGTTGCCCAAGTGACAGGTAATAATCTTCAAATCCTTGGCGGGCTTACCCAACATATCAGCAGCCCGGGCGGACACGTAGCGGTGGGAGGTGCCGTGGAAGCCGTAGCGGCGCACCTTGTCCTTCTCGTAGTACTCATAGGGGATGGCATAAGTATAGGCCTTTTTGGGCATGGTCATATGGAAAGCGGTATCGAACACGGCTACCTGGGGGGTACCTTCCATTACCTTCTGGCAGGCCTCGATCCCCATAAGGTTAGCGGGGTTGTGGAGGGGGCCCAGGGGGATACATTCCTTAATGGCGGCAATGCAGGCGTCGTCCACGATGCAGCTTTCGGTGAAAGCCATGCCGCCGTGGAGGACCCGGTGGCCCACGGCGTCAATTTCCTTTACATCCTTAATGACGCCGTAATCAGGAGAAACCAGAGCGTCCAGCACAGACTGGATGGCCTCACCATGGGTAGGCATGGGAATATCGGCCTTATAATCCTCTTTGCCGGGGACCTTGTGGGTCAGGCGGCCGTCGATGCCGATGCGCTCGCACAGGCCCTTAGCCAGTACGTCGTGGCTGATGGAATCCATAAGCTGGTACTTGAGAGAGGAGCTGCCTGCGTTGATAACCAGGATTTTCATGAGGGAAACTCTCCTTCCATAATTTAGGAGCAACGCTTGCCTTTGGGGCGGAAACGTGCTACATTCCTTTTATCGGTATTTTGGTAAAACCTTGCGTTATTTCTATTGTATAACTTTTTTGCCAAAAGGACAACTCCTTTTTCTCGAAAAAAGAAAAAAGTCAGGAGGTATGTTATGCGCGCCGTTGGAATCGTTGCGGAATATAACCCCTTCCATAAGGGCCATGCCTACCATATTGCCGAAACACGGCAACTTTTAGGAAGTGACCGGCCTATTATCTGTGCCATGTCGGGAAATTGGGTCCAGCGGGGGGAATGTGCCCTTACAGACAAGTGGACGCGGGCGGCGCTGGCCCTAAAGGGCGGGGCTGACCTGGTGCTGGAATTGCCGCTTCCGTGGGCCATTTCCTCTGCCGAAGGCTTTGCCCGTGGTGCGGTGGCGGTGTTGAGGGCCGCCGGGGTAGTAGATACCCTCTCCTTTGGCAGTGAAAGCGGCGACTTGGAGAGATTGCGCCAAATCGCGGTGGCCTTGGATGACCAAGGGTATCGAAATGCCCTCCACGCGGAACTTGACAAGGGAAAATCCTTTGCGGAAGCTCGGCAGGAGGCGGTATTGAATTTCCTGGGAAAAGCAGCAAATTTGCTTCGGGGGCCCAATGACAGCCTGGGGGTAGAATATCTGAGGGCGGCAGGGGAGGAATTGGATGCGGTAGCGGTTTTTCGTCAAGGGGTTTCCCATGACAGCAATTCACCTGGAATAGAGTTCGCCTCTGCTTCCTATCTGCGGGAAAAACTGCGCAGGGGAGAGGATGTAACCCTCTGGATAGAAAAATGTGCTTTGACGGAACTGAAGAAGACGAGAGTGGCCCGGATGGAACATATAGAACGGGCTATGCTTGCCCGCCTGCGGCAAATGAGCGAGAGGGACTTTGCTGCCCTTCCGGATAGTGGGGCGGCGGAGGGGTTTCCTGCCCGTTTGGTAAAAGCGGCGGAGAGGGCGGAGAGCTTGGAAGAATTTTATTCTCTGGCAAAGACACGCCGCTACGCCCATGCCCGTATTCGCCGGTTATCCCTGTGGGCCTTTTTGCATATGACAGAGGCAGACCGCCCGTTGGGAGGCCCCGCATACCTTCGAATTTTAGGGATGAACGGCCGGGGAAAAAAGCTGCTTCGGGAGATGAAGGAGGCAGCAACCCTTCCTGTTCTTACCAAACCCGCCCATGTTCGGGAGCTTGGAGAGGAGGCTCAGGCCCTTTTTGCGCTGGAGAGCCAGGGAACGGATTTGTTTGGGCTGTGCTTTGACAAAATAAGGCCCTGCGGTATGGACTATACCACAGGGCCGGTAATCCTATGAAATTTCGTGGGATTTTGGCCCGCTGAGGCGGTTAATGATCCATTCCTCAATAAGCTCGCCGTACCGCAGCACGGCTAGAAACAGGAAGAACCCGCCCGCTCCCAGAATGACCATGCCCCACCAGGGGATGGAAACCACTGAACCGCCTACGGCGGCAGCCGCCAACAGTCCCCAGGGCCGTCCCAGAAGGACCAGAATCAGGAAACGGCGGAAGGAGATATCGGTGAGTCCAGCCATAATGCACAATAGGTCGTCGGGAAAGAAAGGAAAGAGAAAGGCCAAAAAGAGGAACACATCCCGTTTCCGAAGGATAATTTCTTTGTACCGGGTCCAATTTTTATTGCTGATAAAACGCGTGGCAAAAGGCTGCCCAATTATTCGGCTGAGCTGAAAGACAATGGCGGAGCCCAAAATTACCGCCAGGGTTGTGATAAGGAAGGAAGCCCATGCTCCAAAGAGAAGCCCGCCCGCCAAAGTGGTCAGGTTGCTGGGAATAGGGGCCAAAATCACCGAAATAAGCTGGAGCAGGAAAAAGACAGCATGGGAGTATGGCGCAAACTGCTGGATATAATCCCTCATTCCATCGGGGGAGTGGACCACTTGAAAGAAACCGGAAGCCCAAAGACTCCAACAGAGAAAAAAGCACAGCAAAAGGACGGCGGTCAAGACCGCCGTCCTTTTTAGTTGACGATGATTCCCATTCATTCTGCCCAGCCTCCTGTCATTTGTTCTTTCTTATAAGAACAGGATAGCACAACGGGCAGGATAAAATCCATATATAAAATCAGACGATTTTCTTAAGATTGGTTGAAGTGGAAAATGGGAACAAAAAAACCACACCCGACGTCAAGGTGTGGTACATTGCTCCTTGGCAATTCGGGAATTATCGTTGACTTGGGGTGACAGTGGTGCGATCAAAGATCAGGTCATCCACATCATCCACACGGCGGTCAGTATCAAAAATCATGGCAGACCCCTCCTTTCATATTTCTATTGTAAAGTATAACCCCCTCCAAACGGAAAGTCAAGGGGGCTTTCGTCATTGTTACCTAATTGTAATATTTCAATCCAATGTCAATTTGTGGAATAGGGAGAAAAGGAAGGAACTGGACGAAAAAGCGGGGAGGTCGGCGACCATCCCCGCTCCTGATAACCATTTTATTCACCCTGTTCCTTGATGGTGCCTTCCCGGTATGCGGTAAGTAAATCTTGGAGCTGCTGAATCTGGGCCCGGAGGCTTGCGCCCGTGTCGGTATCGCCTACCAGCATCCGCCGGGGCATATTTTCTACGATACGGACTTTGGGGGCGCTTTCTCTGGGATTTTCCACGATTTGGTCATAGGGCTTGTGTTGAGCCAAAGCCAGGTGGTGGGAGTTATAAATGAGGGTGTAACCGCCAAACCCGGTCTGCCGTTGGTAGGCCTTGGAAATGCCGCCATCAATAACAAACAGAAGGCCCTCGCCCCGGATGGGGCTTTCACCCTCCTTTTCCTTCACTGGTACGTGTCCGTTTACAATATGGGAGCGGGAGGGGTCCAGCCCAAACTCCTGCAGGATAGTCTCGCAGGTCCCACGGCTCTTTACTAAGGTATAATAAGGATTGTAAATCTCCTTATGAGTGGCTTTGTCGGCAATGAAGTACCGCTCAAAGGTGGACAGCTTGCTCTTGCCAAAGAGAGGGGATTTGGGGCCGGCCCAAAGATACCAGAACAGGTCTATTGCGCTCTCACGTTCCTGGGAGCCGGGAGCGCCGTAAAAAGCAGTCCGTACCTTGGCGTCCAGATTGTCCAGATAAGCCTTGCCTGTCAGCCCCTCTCCGCCAAGAGACACCGATTCAAATTCGCCGGTTTCTGTCATAGGGATACATCCGTGGTACAGCAGATTTCCATTGACCACCTTATACATTCCGCCGTGGCTTAACAGGAAGCGAACGTGCTTCTTAAGGAGTGCGCTATGCCGGAAGGAGGCGGCAAGTTGGTCGATAAGCTCGTGCTCTCCGGCAGACAGAGCGGTAGGGTCTTTGGGGTCGATGGTGGGGAAGAAGCGATCCAGCATGGGGTAAGTCTTGCCGTCTACCTCTACGGTCCCGGAGGCAAAGTCTACCTTGGGGAGCAGGATGCGCCCGTCCATGCCATACTCCGGGTGACGGGCCAGGAGTTGACACTCCAGCTTGAACTCGATGACCGCCATAGCCTTGTGCATCTTGGAGGCAAGCTCACTCTCCACGGGATCATAAATATTTTCATCCAGCACATGAGGAGTGAACCGGTCGCAGGGATCGCTCCCATATATCTCGGCGGCAAACATAGAAAGCGGGCGCAGATTGATGCCATAGCCATCTTCCAACTGGTCAAAGTTGTTATAGCTTACGCAACGCCGCAGTACGCTGGCTACGCAGGCCAGATTGCCTGCAAAGGCTCCCAGCCATCCAATGTCGTGGTTGCCCCACTGGATGTCCACATCGTGAAAGTGGCGCAGCTCCTCCATAATGCGGTCGGCGTGAGGCCCCCGGTCAAAGATGTCCCCGATGATGTGGAGACTGTCCACAGCACACGCCTTGATAAGCTGGCAGAACTGGACAATGAAGGCATCGGAGGTGCCGGTGGAAACGATGGACGCGATGATTTCCTCATAATACCGTTCCTTGCTGTCGTCGGCGTCGGCGTGAAGCAGTTCATCAATGATGTAGGAAAAGCTGGAGGGAATCTTTTTGCGCACCTTGGAGCGGGTGTATTTGGCGGAGACGGTTTGGCATACCTGTACCAGCCGATAGATGGCGATACGGCACCAATTGTCGTACTCCTGTGCCGTCATCTCTCCCTGAAGCCGGGCCAGCGTCCCGGCAGGGTCATAGATGAGCATGGCCAGTTCGTCCCGCTCTTTTTCGGTGACAGAACGGGCAAAAAGATAGTCGATTTTGTCCCGAATGATGCCGGATGCGCTGGCCAGCAGATAGCTGAATGCCTCATATTCTCCATGAAGGTCGCTGAAAAAATACTCCGTCCCCTTGGGCAGGCGGCAGATGGCATTGAGGTTGATGATCTCCGCCGAGGCTGCCAGGGCAGTGGGGTAGCTGCGGGACAGGAGCTGCAAGTAGTTGAGATCGGGCATGGTTGGAAACCTCCCTTAATTATTTGGAAGAAAAGGAATGGGAAAACATCCGCTGGAACCCGTCAGGAGGAAGGGCAGTAAAAGTATGTAATGTTCCATCTCTGGGGTCGGAGAGGGTAAGCTCATATGCATGAAGGGCCAGCCGCCTCATGGGGTCGGTTCTGGCGCCGTACTTGTCGTCGCCGGCCACTGGATGGCCCAACTCGGACAGATGGACCCGGATTTGATTTTTTCGCCCGGTGTCCAACTCAATGTCCAGCAGAGAATAACCTCCCTTTCGAGCCAGAACGGTGTACCGGGTCACAGCCTCCTTGCCTATGCTGCCCTTGGAGGAATAGACCTTGTGGCTCTTATTTTCTGTGAGCCGGGAGCGGCACTCTCCGCTGTCGGGCAGGTCCTCGCCTTCCACTGCGGCCCAGTAGCCTCGTTTCTTTACAAGCGTATTCCAGTTTTCTTGGAGGGCGTTCTTCAGTTTTTCTGATTTGGAAAAAAGCAAAACCCCGGAAGTATCCCGGTCCAGCCGGTGAACCACAAAAAGCCGGACTCTGGGGTCCCTTGCACGGAGGTAGTCGGCTGTGAAGCGGTATGCGGTACGGGCCTTCTGGGTATCGGTAGCCACAGAAAGAAGTCCCGTGGGTTTATGAACAACGAGCAGCCCATCATCCTCATAGAGTATGGGGAAGGGGAGGGCGGCTCCTTTGGCTTGCGGTAAAATAGTCACTGTTTGGCCCACGGCCAGAGAAAAATCAAACTGTTTTTGAGGAACGTTATCTACCAGAACCTGTCCGCGGGAAAGAAGGTGCTTTACGCTGTTCCGGGACTGCCCCGCTACATGGGAAAGCATAAAATCCAGCAGGGAAGCAGGGGCCTCTACCAGATATGCGGTTTCCTTCTTCATATGCCCCTCCTTGTTGGAAGTATTTTTATTATACTCCCCAAAAGACGAAGAATCAAGGGAGGGGTTTTGCAAAGTCTGTAAGTTTTGTACGATAAAAAGGAAGCGCTTGCCTATTTCTAAGCAAGCGCTTCTTATGGTACGAGTGTACTTATAGGATTTAAAAAACGGTTATATTAATTTGTTCAAGGCGGTCGCTTGCAGTATTTACAGCAAATGTATATTGGAGTATAGGACAAAGTTGTAGAGAAATTGATAAAAGCAGATTAACTTCCATCCTCGCTTATTTCCAACAAGTCAGGGTATGCATCTGCAATTTGAGGTTGTTGTCTCAATCGCATAAATATTTCTCGCTCAGTCCACCAATCAACCTCGTATTCTTTTTTCAATCGGCACAAATAATCAATCAAAGGAACACTTATAGTTGATGCGACCGAAAGGAAAAAACCATTTGATTCATAATTCTCCAGCATGTCTCTAATATCACGCACGTTTGTCTTTCCAACAGTTTTCTGGTAGGCCTTGCATTGTCCAAGTATGAGCATTATCTTGGATGTTCCTGAATCATCAACTAGCTTCTCCTTAAAAATCAGCAGATCTCGACCGCCATCCGGATTGTTTGTTTTTCCCATTAGTCGGACCGATGCGACCAAAGGTTCTTTTTCCACTAAGTCTGCGATTAATTCTTCAAATCTACCAGCATTAAGTGGATAGCGCCATTTAAAACGACGTTGAAAATGCAAAATACTGTTGTCATATGCCTGTTTTTCGCTTATTCGCTTTATTTCCTGTTGAACATGACAATTTCGATAATCACCATAAATTCCCCATATTCCCGCTTCCGTCAACAAAAACATAAAGTTTTCTTGACATACGATTGTGTATTTGCAAATATTTTGGTTCAATAAAATCAATTGTAATTTATCCCAAGAATCCATTGGAATGAAATTATATGAGCTGATATCGTTATCACGCTGATATATTATCTTTCCATCTACTCCGTCAACAATTTTCCAATCATGTCTATTGAAAGTGTTTAAGTTATATATGCCATTGCAGAGTCGAAGAAAAATAATATCACTATTTCCATTCCAGTAAAACTGATGCTCTTTTCTCGATATACAATTAGTTTTTTCCGCTTCGCCACCCGCTTTTTCTCCAAAAAGGCTATCATATTGAACTGGAGCTAACGAATTATCAATTTTTAAACTGAAAGATCCTATAAATTTTTCAAAAGCAATCAATGATAGTAAATATGCGCCAAAGAAGTCCTCAATCTTATGAGCAAAATGTTCTTTTGATAGTGCTGTTTTTTCAACATTAAAAGACAGCTTGCACTAATCTCATAGGAATCAAATAGGGATAAATATTCAATAAAAGTACTGGTACCTAAAAATACTTTTTGGACTATGGCCATCATTGCAGAAAATAGAAAGTATAAATCAGTCTTATCGCCGAAAGAAACCATTCTTTTTAGCGGCCAACTAACGCTAAAGTTTACAACATCTTGACTGAAATCTACATAGTAATTTATATGAAAAATAAATGGGCAATAACCATCATAGTTATTTTGCACAAAAATGTTGCAGCTTGAGATACCAAAGCTTTTTTCGATTTTAGCCCCAAAAAGTGAAGCCATTTCTCCAACACAGGTTTCAATTATTTTCTCATATTGGTAAGCAGTTCGATACTCAGATACAATTTTACTTAATAACTTTTCAAATTTTGGTGAGTATTTCAGACCATCAATTTTTCTGGAATCAATCCATTGAACATTCTTTTCTTTTGGTGTATTGGTATATGAAATAAGCTCAGCAGAAAAGCAGATATGCACATCATCCAATGTATTACTGCTATAATATTGTCTAACTACCTCAATACCAATATGAAAAGAAGCGCATTTTGCTACAATAGCAGAAACAGGATCGGCGCTATCTTCAATCTCAATATTAGGAAGTGCCCATGTATTATTTTTTGATCGCTCTAATAGAAGAGAGTGATCTTTCTCTACGATAACAGATATTAGCAAAACACCCTTCTCCTTTCTATGCTATGATAACTGTACTAAATAGAGGGGAGCTTCATCATGCCGAAACAGTACTTGCCGGACTTCAAAAGCCAAGTTGTTCTTGCTGTTCAAAAGGGGCTACCCATTAAGATGGCCAGCCAAAGATACCAAATAGCCCAAAGTACGCTTTACCGCTGGATTAAAGAATGTGGACAGCCTGACACTGACTTTTCTATTGCAGATTATACCACACTTCAGCGAAAAAGCCAACGGGTTGAGCACATTCTGCAAATTATCCGGCTGTCGAAAATCATTGAGCAGGTCCCGCTGCAAAGGCGTCTGGAGATCTTAGCCCGGTTGCATGAGCAATTTGAACAGTACAGTGTTCATGAGTTGTGTGAAGCCTTGAACGTGTCCCGTGGGACATTCTACAATCACATCTTCCGAAAGGCGGACCGCACTAAGTATCTGGAAGAACAGCAAGCCCTTATGCTACAAGTCCAGCAGATTTTTGACAACAGCAAGCAGCGGTATGGTGCTGAGAAGATTCGGGTCGTTCTGGCCGAAAACGGTATCCGTGTTGGCAAAGAGCGTATCCGTAAAATCATGAACGAGTTGGGGCTGGTAAGTATTCGGGAGAACGCCAAGAGCAACTACAAGAAACGCCAGCAGTACCAGAAGCGCAACCTGCTTAATCAGGAGTTCAAGGCCAAGCGGCAAAATGAAATATGGGTTAGCGATATTACCTATTTCAAAATCAAGGACTACGCCGTCTACCTTTGTGCGATTATTGACCTATTCTCACGGCGGGTGGTGGGCTACCGTGTTTCAAAAAAGAGCAGTACCCACCTTGTGACGGCGACTTTCAAAAAAGCGTTTGAGGATCGAGGTCGACCTGCAGACTTGACATTCCACAGTGACCGGGGAGGTCAGTACATCTCCGATGCCTTTATGTCTCTACTCTACTCCTGTGGTGTTCAGCAATCCTTTTCCCGCTCTGGGCGGCCCTATGATAACGCCGTATCAGAAACCTTCTTCGCCACTTTCAAAAAGGAGGAAGCCTACCGCCGGGATTATTCCTCGGAGGCAGACTTCCGCAAAAGCGTGGACGAGTACATCCACTTCTATAATGAGGTCAGACCCCATCAGACCTTGGCCTACAAGTCTCCGGCACGTTTTGAAGAACTCTATGGAAAAGAAAAGACACAGGATATATGAGAAATCCTGTGTCTAAAAAACCAACCTCAATAAATATTTCTTTTTTATTTTTTGCGTTTTTTCGGACAGGCCATTATTACAGCTCAGATGGAAAAGCAAGTCATTGCAAGGCTTACAGATAGAAAGCAGCTCTGCTTTTCGATAAAACTGTTCGAAAAGCAGAGCTGCTTCACATGGTCGGAGTGGCGGGATTCGAACCCGCGGCCTCTTGGTCCCGAACCAAGCGCGATACCAAGCTTCGCCACACCCCGAAATGCATTTGATATTATAACGGCAACAAAATGGAATGTCAAGACCAGAGTGTCCTTCAAAATCCTGAGATTGTCCCGCATAGTCTTTGACTCAGGTTCATACACTGTCCTGGAAAAAGGAGTGGGACAATATGGAAAAAACAGCGGGGCATAGAGCGGCAAGTCGCCGCAGAGGACAGAAAACGGCTTTAGGAGAGAGGGAGAAGCGGCGGCTTTTACAGCTGGGAGTGTGCCTAGCACTCTTTTTGACCGTATTTTTTACCAAGGGGTTGGACAGGCTGACAGTGCTTCGGGAGGACCTGTCTCGTGCGCTGCGTTCCAATGTAAATTTTGAGGCTGCATTTGCTGACCTTGGATGGTCACTGGCCTCTGGGAAACCTTTGGGCAAGAGTTTGACAGGGCTATGGGTAGATGTGTTCTTGCCGCAGGAAAAAGAAAGCCCCTCCTTCTGGAGAGAGGGCCCCTTATACCAGAATGCCCAACAGGAGTTGAGAAGCGGGACGGAGGGAGCGGAACGCTTTTTGACCGTAGGGAAGGGAGATACACTCCAGACTGGCCCTGAGGAGGCCGATGAAGAACTGCCGGAACCTAGGCCAACCTCACCCTCTGAAACAATTTTGCCGGCAGTTCCCGAATCCGAACCGGAACCTTCAGCGGAGCCAGCGGTGCTCTACATGGAATACACAGGGCCTGCGCTTCCGGACAATACCACGATGGACCGTTATGCATTAGGGCTTTCAGAGACGATGAGCCCGGTGGACGCGGCCTTGACCTCTGGATTTGGCTGGCGGGAGCATCCCATATCCGGAGGAGAAAAATTTCACTTTGGAGTGGATTTGGCGGTGGGTACAGGAACTGAGGTGAAGGCTTTTGCTGCCGGGACGGTAGATTATATCGGGGAAAGTGATATATATGGGCAGTATCTTCAGCTTGACCACGGTAATGGAGTGACCTCCTTCTATGCCCACTGCTCCAAGCTTTGCGTCCAGCAAGGACAGGTGGTGGCAATGGGAGAGAAGGTGGCTGAGTCGGGAGCCACAGGGGATGTCACGGGGCCTCACCTCCACTTTGAACTGAAAAAAGACGGGGTGTGCTTGAATCCGGTTTACTATATCAGCCTTTTGGCATGAGACTGAAAAGGGTAGAGATCAGCAGAGGGGCCTTGGTGGTATTGGCCGTTCTCTATTACTTGGATGACAGTGGGGTTACCCTTTGGGTACTGCTGGCCTGTTTGATCCATGAAGCAGGCCATTGGTGGACCATATGTGCATTGGGAGGCCGTGTGACACGGCTTCGGATATCCTGCGCCGGAGCGGAGCTGTGGCTATCTTCAACCCATCCGCTTTCACCCGGGAAGATGATGCTGGCGGCTTTGGCGGGGCCGGGAAGTAATTTGGGAGCGGCCTGGGTAAGTGTCCTTTTGGCCCGCCGGGGCATAGGGGGGCAGCTCTATTTTTTTGCGGGACTCAACCTGGGCCTGGCCTGTTTTAACCTTCTGCCTGCGGCGTGGCTGGATGGGGGCAAGGCATTGAAGGCGGTGTTTGCCCAAGCGGGATGGGAAGAAGCGGGACGCCAATTGATGGAGCTTGGTTCTGATATAACGGCAGGACTATTGCTGGCGGCTGGGCTGGTTTTATTATGGCAGAGTGGAGGGAGAAATTTTACTCTCCTTATTGCTGGATTGTGGATGACTGCCGCTGCCCGGCGGGGAAGAAAAGCGGAGGCGTTTTAGAAATCGGATGAAAAAGAAAAATTTACTTGCATTTCCTAAAGCGGTGTGGTAAAATACCACAGTCTCAATAAAGGGTGTTCCGCTGCGGCGCTGTCCCAACAGGAGCGACGGCACAAAAAGCCGGAATGAACGCCTATAAACAGGAGGAAAATATAATGGATATCATGCAGGCTTTTACCGCCAAGTACGTAAAGGAAGAACCTCCCAAGGCCGACATTGGCGACACCGTCCGGGTGCACGTAAAGGTCAAGGAAGGCAGCCGTGAGCGTATCCAGGTATTCGAGGGTACCGTCATTGCCAAAAAGCACGGCGGTATCGACGAGAGCATCACCGTCCGCCGGGTTTCCTATGGCGTCGGTGTGGAGAAGGTGTTCCCCCTCCATGCTCCCGCTGTGGAGAAGATCGAGCTGGTTCGCAAGGGCAAGGTCCGCCGGGCCAAGCTCTATTACCTGCGCGACCGCGTAGGCAAGGGCGCCAAGCTCAAGGAGAAGCTGTAAGACAGAAACCATTCAAAAAAGGAGCGGGAGACCGCTCCTTTTTTGTGCGCTGAGGGGCTTTTCAAAGTCAGAAAAGTTGTGTATAATGGCTTATCAACCCCAAAATCAGCAAATGAGTGGGATATGCCATGTACCAAAGCCATTTGCCGCCGGGGACATCCGGGCCCTTTTTGCCATTGTAGAAGAAGGTAAGCCCAACCCCCAGTAGAGGCCCGAGGCCGTTGAGAAAGAACATACTCAGGCGAAAGCCCTCCGTAAAATAGAGGTATAGCAGCTTCCAGCGGCTGGCAGGATACAGAAAAAGCCAGAGCAGGGCCTTTTTCCTGACAGGCCAGTGTTCTGTAAGATAAAAAGACAGAATGAACAGGATATACCGTCCACCCCCCTCAAAAAGGGCGAAATGCCAGGAGAGAATCACCGACAGGGCCGCCAGCCCATACCCCAAGCTCTGCCGCTTTTTGTTGCCCCAGTCCATGGCCCGAAGGGTCAAAAGCCCCCAAAGATAGGTAAACAGGACGTTGCCATGATTTCCAAAGAGCAGATAGTAGGGCCATTCTGATAAAATGGCAAATACCAGCAGCCGCAAAGCATATTTTTTAAAATTTTTGGTGTGGCGGTAGCCGGTGGTAATGGACCAGAGAAAGATGGGAGCGGAAATACGCCCGATGTAGTCGGAAGCGTGAATCAGCCCTGCCGGAATGCTGGGGAACAGGTCCGGCAGAAACAGCGTGGGTGGGTAAACGTACGCAATATGGTCCCAGAGCATGGTGAGCAGAGCGGTGACCTTCAAAATAAAAGATGACATGGCGGTTCCTCCTTCTTTGGAATACCCAAAGAATAGAGAAAAAAACTTACAATAAAGCGGACAAATCTCTTTCAATTTTCTGACAAGGGAGGTGGGCAAATGAATATTCAGTGGTATCCTGGACATATGACCAAGACAAGGCGGCAGATCGAGGCTGATCTGGGTCAGGTGGATATGGTGGCCGAGATTATCGATGCCCGCATCCCCATATCATCTCGAAACCCGGACATTGACGCTATCTGCGCTGGAAAGCCCCGGCTCATCGTTCTGAACCGGGCAGATCAGGCGGACCCAGAGGGAAACCGGACTTGGACCCGGTGTTTTCGGGGAAAAGGGTATGCCGTTATGGAGACCGACGCCAAGACAGGAAAAGGCGTGGGACAGTTTTCTGTTGTTTCCAGGGAGCTTTTGAAGGAACAGATTGAAAAATGGCGGGCCAAGGGCCAAGTGGGCCGTCCCATCCGGGCCATGGTAGTGGGGGTGCCCAATGTGGGCAAATCCACTTTTATTAACCAACTGGCAAAGCGAAAATCCGCCAAGGCGGGGGATAAGCCCGGAGTGACCCGGGGAAAGCAATGGGTGACGGTGGACCAGGGACTGTCTCTGCTGGACACCCCCGGTATTCTTTGGCCCAAATTTGAGGATGAGCAAGTAGGGCTTCATCTGGCTTATACCGGGGCGGTGAAGGACGACATTATGGATGTGGAGACTCTGGCCTGCCGCTTAATGGACGACCTGGTCCGGCGGTATTCCGCTGCTCTGACGGAGCGGTACAAGGTGGAAATTCCCGCAATTAAGGAAGGAACGGACCCGGTGGCCTACGGCTATGAGCTGCTGCAGGCTGCTGCCTCGAAACGGGGGTTCCGCATCTCCGGGGGAGAACTGGACACGGAACGGATGGCTCACATTTTGCTGGATGAGCTGAGAAGTGGCAAGCTGGGACGCTTTACGCTTGAGTTGCCGGAGGAGGCGAAGAAATGAACCTTTGGGAGCTTGAAACAGAATGCTGGGAGCAGGGCTGCACGCTTCTCTGCGGCTGTGACGAGGCAGGGGCGGGGCCTTTGGCCGGCCCGGTCTATGCTGCCGCCGTTATCCTGCCCCGGTACATAGAGCTTCCTGGTCTGAACGATTCCAAACAGCTGACAGAGAAGCGCCGGGAAGCTCTGTTTCCCATTATTCAGGAGAAGGCGGAGAGCTGGGCGGTGTCCTTTGTGGATGCTGCGGAAATCGATGCAACCGACATTCTCAGCGCCAGGATGAAGGCCATGCAGAAGGCCATCGACGCTTTGGACCTCCAGCCGGATTTTGCCCTTATTGACGGCAACCGGGATAAGGGACGGACTGCTGCCATTACCACGCCCCACCGTTGTATTGTAAAGGGAGATAGCCTGTCAGCTTCCATTGCCGCAGCCTCCGTGCTGGCCAAGGTGAGCCGGGACCACTTTATGCTGGAAATAGCGGAGAAGTACCCGGAATACCATTTTGAGAAGCATAAAGGGTACGGGACAAAGCTCCATTATGAAATGTTGGACCAATACGGCCCCAGCCCCATCCACCGTAGGAGCTTCCTAAAGACCTGGGAGGAGAAATGATGAGCGGTGGGGGAGATCGAAAGCTTCTGGGCCGCTGGGGAGAGACTGTCGCGGCGGAGGACCTGCGGCGGAAAGGCTGTGTGATTGAGGCGGCTGGGTGGCATTGCCGCTTTGGAGAGATCGATATTGTTGCCTCGGATGGAAAGTACCTCCGCTTTGTGGAGGTGAAACTCCGCAAAAACACCCGCTTTGCCCAGGCCCGGGAGGCAGTGGATGCCCGGAAGCAGGAGAAGCTGCGTGTCACAGCTCAATATTACCTGGCAAAAAATCCAACCGACCTTCAGCCGAGGTTCGATGTGGTGGAGGTCTATGCGCCGGAAGGAACCGCGACCAGGGCCCCGGAAATCATCTATATTGAGAACGCGTTTTCGTGAAGGAGATCGAGCTCTTATGCCAAAGGTATTTGACGGACATTGCGATACGATTCTTCGCAGTTATCAGGATGGGAGAGGATTCCGGGCCAACGGCGGGCACCTGGATCTGGAGCGGATGAAACCCTATGGAAGCTGGGCACAGTTCTTTGCCTGTTTTGGAGAGCCGGAGGATATGCCGGGAAAACCAGATCGGAAGAGCACACGTCTGAACTCCAGTCACTACCGA
>CANDEE010000008.1 GCA_947383685.1 uncultured Pseudoflavonifractor sp. | reverse complement strand
GACATCAAGAAGTTCGAGGCCGCGGTGGCGGAAGGCAACCGCAGCGAGGCCGAGGGCGCTTACAAGGTGGCTGTCAAGGCGGTGGATAAGGCCGTCTGCAGTGGGATTCTGCACAAGAACAATGCCGCCCACAAAAAGAGCGGAATGACCCTGAAGCTGAACAAGCTGGGCTAATCTTTCCGGGTCCCATAAACCGCCTGCCTTTCCGCAGGCGGTTTTTTGTTGTTGAGAAGGGCGGAGAACAGGCCGGCGAGGGAGCTTGGAGGGAAGCGGCGGCAAAATTGGTAAGGCGGCCGCGCCCACCTGACGGAAAGGAGGAGAGCTTATGGAGCGCCTGACAAAGAATCCTGTGGTCCGGTTTGTCTGGGACATTGTGGACCTTTATTTTTCCAAGCGGGTCTCCCGCTCGGCGGCAGAGCTGGCTTATTTCCTCATCCTCTCCTTTTTTCCCGCCCTCATTTGCATTAACGCCATTATCGGCACCCTGAACCTGGACGTGGCCTCTCTTTTGGAGGAGGCCGCCGTTATCATTCCAGAAGCCGCCTTGGCAGTGCTCACCGAATATGTGCGGTATATTACCATTAACCAGTCCCACACCCTGCTGGTGGCCGGCATCATTATGATGCTTTTTTCCGCCTCCGCCGCCATGCGCTCACTGATGAACGTGATGGGAGATATTTATGAGCGGACTACGTATTCCGGCCTTTGGCAAATTGTGGCCAGCGTGGCGTTTTCCGTGCTGTTCCTGCTGACCATCTACCTCTCTTTGGTGGTGGTGCTGACAGGCAACTGGTTTTTTCATCTGCTGGAGGAATTTATTCACCGCTTTCCCCGGCTGAGCCACATCAAGCTGCCCTGGGAGTGGCAGTGGATGCGGTTCCTGATCCTCTTTTGCCTTGTTATGGCGGTGGTCATGCTGATCTACAAGGCCACCGTCCCCCGGGGGAAGCCACGCTCCCCGGTGCTGACGGGCGCATTTCTGGCTTCGGCAGCCCTGGTCTTGGCCTCCGTTTTATTCTCCTATTTCATCGGCCTGTCCTCCCGGTACTCCCTGGTCTACGGCTCCCTGGGTTCGGTAGTGATCCTGCTGGTGTGGCTTTACCTCTGCGGCAATATCGTCATCCTGGGCAGCTGCTTCAACCGGGTTTGGTACGGGCGGAAGCTGGCCCGGCAAAAGCCCTGACCCCCGCGCCCCTTGCAATTCCTTTTCCCCCGCTGTATAATAAACCGTAAATAGAGGCGGACAGTCCGCCAAATCTGAATGATACGAGGAGCTGTCACTATGACTTATACCATGAACGTCGCCGGTCTGAAGCGGGACCTGCCCCTGTGCCCCGTAACGGACGACCTTTACATCGCCGCCTTTGTTCTCTTTGGAGACGCCGAGCTTACCACCGCCTGCGCCGCGGAGCTGCTTAAGCGCATCCCTGCCGACAGCTACGACTATATGATCACCGCCGAGGCCAAGGGGATTCCTCTCATTCACGAGATGGCCCGCCAGTCCGGAGCCGATTATTACTTTCTGGCCCGGAAGGGGTCCAAGGTCTATATGCGGGACCCCGTCCATGTCTCGGTTCGTTCCATCACCACCCTGCGGCAGCAGGACCTGTTCCTGGGCGCGGACGACTGCGAGAAGATGAAGGGCAAGCGCATCCTTATTGTGGACGACGTGATCTCCACCGGGGAAAGCCTCCACGCCCTGGAGAAGCTGGTCAATGCCGCCGGAGGCATTGTCACCGGCAAGGCCGCCATCCTGGCGGAGGGCGACGCCCTTGACCGGAAGGACATTACCTTCCTGGCCCCTCTGCCTGTATTCAACGCCGACGGAACCATTAAGGGCTGATTTTCCGGAAAATAATAAACGTTGGGTATTCTCCCCGCAAAAGAATACCCGGCGTTTTTATTTTAGGGGATACACCAAGCTTTTTTAAGAATTTTTTATTTCCCCCGGAACTTTTTTAAGGACGGCTCGTCTAAGACGTGTTACTGAGGGGCCAGACCCCAAACCACATAAGAAAAAGGAGAATTGCACCATGAACTTGAAACGCATTTCCGCTGCGGCTCTGGCTACGGTCTTGACCGCTACCATGATGCCCGCCGCCATGGCCGCCGACCGGCCCGCGGGCTGGACCCCCGCCGACGGTGCCCGGGGTCCCATGCTCATCTCCGGCAATCCCACCGCCGGCAACTTTGACAAGGTTATTTCCGTCAACGGCAAGGTCCTGGAGAGCTACGAGTTCAGCCGGGAAATTCCCGGCTGGGGCAGCGAGCAGGTCACCGTCCAGCTCAACGAGATCCCCAACGTGCCCACCGGCTATATCCCCCTTCGGGCTGTTCTTCAGGCTGACGGCGGCAGCGCCTACTGGGAGGAGGAGAGCTACACCAGCACCTTCTACTACGGAGCCGACATGATCCTCACCGATTTTAACGACATGTCCATCTCCGTTAACGATGAGAAGGTGGAGGGCCAGGCCCTGCTTCTGGAGGGCATTACCTTTGTGCCCACCACCGTGCTGGGCCTGCTGGACGGCGTTACCGTCACCGACAACACCTCCGACGCCGGGGAAAGCTACGAAATTGCCACCCCCAATGGCACCCCTCTGATGAAGTTGGCGAAATCTATTCAGGAGACTGCCGGCATGGGCGCGGGCATGAAGTCCACTCCCGCCGAGCTGGAGGAGTTTTATGGCGAGGCTCTGGGCTTTAAGGCCGAGTACATGACCGAGGGCGTTGTTTTTCTGCCCATGATGATCTCTCCCGACACCCTGGCCATCGGCAAGGCCGCCGAGGGGAAGATCGATGCTCTGAAGGAGTGCTTCGAGGCCTTCCGCAAGACCCAGGAGGAGACCTTCTCCTGGTATCTCAGCGACAACCTGCCCAAGGTGGAGAACGCTCAGTTTGTCACCGAGGGCGAGTGGTTCATGTTCCTCATTGGTGAGAACGTGGACGAGGCTGTTAAGACCTTCCAGGAGGCCGTGAAGGCTATGGAGGAGAAGTAAGCAGTTTTGCCACCACTGTTTGAGAGGAGCCGGTCAGCAAAAGCTGACCGGCTCCTTGTTTTCCTGCCAGTGTTCGCAGGTCTGGCCGGGACTGCGGCTTTTCAGACGGGGAAAAGTACAGTGCCCACAGTGCACAATAATGTACCGTTTTTCTCCCCGGACATAGTGCTGGTAATAGTGAACGCAGTTGCAGCAGACCTGCTGCCCAGCATAGAGCTTCTCATATTTTGTCATTTTGCCACCTCCAACTTTTTTATAATAAACCTAATCAGGTTTAATGTCAATACGCCTGATTAGATTTATGATATATTTCCTCCGAGGTGAAAAATATGTATTATTATCCCAGATTGCGGGATTTACGGGAGGATCGGGATTTGACCCAGGCAGATGTGGGCCGGCTTTTGGGAACCACGCAGCAGCAGTATTACAAATACGAAAAAGGGATACAGGAAATTCCCGCCCATCATCTCATTACCCTGGCCGATTACTACCACGTTTCCGTGGACTATTTGCTGGGAAGAAAATCATAAAGCCCGGTCAAAATGCAAACGCTACCTAAAAACTGATACAAAGGAGACTTTACCATGCACTGCGTCCGCAAGGTGACTGACGATCTGTGGTGGGTGGGGGCCAATGACCGCCGCACCGCCCTGTTTGAAAATATCCACCCCATTCCCCGGGGGGTAAGCTATAATTCCTATCTGCTGCTGGACGAAAAGACCGTCCTGTTTGACTGTGTGGACTGGTCCGCCGCCCCCCGGCTGGTGGAAAATGTAGAATTTTTGCTTCAGGGACGGGAGCTGGATTATATCGTCCTCCACCACCTGGAGCCTGACCACGGGGCCGGGCTGTGGGCCGTTTTGCAGAAGTGGCCCAAGGCCAGGATCATTGCCAGTCTGGCAGCCCAGCGGTTTATGGATCAGTTTGGATTTGCCCCCGTAGAGGGGGAGCGCATCACCGCCAAGGAGGGAGAGCGGCTCTCCTTCGGCCGGCACGCCGTTACCTTCTACGCCGCTCCCATGGTACACTGGCCAGATGTGATGGTCTCCTTTGAGGAAACCGACGGCGTCCTTTTTTCCGCCGACGCTTTCGGCACCTTCGGGGCCTTAAACGGAGCCCTTTTCCATGACGAGGTGGATTTCCAGCATGGCTGGCTCAATGAGGCCCGGCGGTATTACACCAACATTGTGGGCAAATACGGCCCCCAGGTGCAGGCCCTGTTGGAGAAGGCGGCGGCTCTGAGCGACCGGCTCAAGATGATCTGCCCCCTTCACGGCCCGGTATGGCGGTCTGACCTGGGCTGGTTTATGGAAAAGTACGACAAGTGGAGCCGCTATGAGCCGGAGGACAGGGCGGTGCTGCTGGTCTACGGCTCCATGTACGGCGGCACGGAGGAGGCTGCCGAGGCGCTGGCTATGGCCCTGGTGGAACGGGGGGTGTCCGTGGCCATGCACGACGTGTCCTCCACCCATGTGTCCCACCTGATTTCCCAGAGCTTCCGGGTCTCCCACATTGTGCTGGCCTCAGTGACCTACAACATGGACTTTTACCCGCCCATGCGGGACTATTTGGAGGATATGAAGGCCCTGGGGCTGAAAAACCGCACCTTCGCAGTGATGGAAAACGGCACCTGGAACCCCAATTCGGGCAAGCTGATGGGGGAGTTTGTCACCCAGGAATTGACCGGGTGCACTCTGCTGGAACCCAAGGTGACAATGAAATCCACCTTAAAGGGCAGCCAGGCCGGGGAGCTGGAGGCGTTGGCAGAGGCCATCGCCCAGTCTGTAAAGGGATAAAAAAGCGGGCCGTTTCCGGATGGAAACGGCCCGTTTCAGGTTGTCAAAACAGGGAAAGGCTTCGGAAGGAGGAAAAGTGTGAAAGGGAACCATCAGGGTTCTCTTTCACCCATTTCAATGGAGCTTTTGAACCTGTAAAACAGGTTCAAAATGCGACGCAGCCTGTCAAAAAATTTTTTTGCCAGGCTGCGCCGGCCCGTCTTTTAATCTTCCTCGTCCAGCTTGAGCACCGCCATAAAGGCCTCGGTGGGGATTTGTACCGTGCCCAGGGAGCGCATTTTCTTCTTGCCCTCTTTCTGCTTTTCCAGCAGCTTCTTTTTTCGGGTGATGTCGCCGCCGTAGCACTTGGCCAGCACGTCCTTCCGCATGGCCTTCAGGGTCTCCCGGGCGATGACCTTGCCGCCGATGGCGGCCTGGATGGGCACCTCAAAGAGCTGGCGGGGAATGTTGTCCTTCAGCTTCTCGCACAGCTTCCTGGCCCGGGGGTAGGCCTTGTCCCGGTGGGCAATGAAGCTCAGGGCGTCCACCTGGTCGCCGTTGAGGAGCAGGTCTACCTTTACAAGCTCGCTGGAACGGTACTCGGAAAGCTCATAGTCCAGACTGGCGTAGCCCTTGGTCCGGGCTTTCAGGGTGTCAAAAAAGTCGTAAATAATTTCGCCCAGAGGCATTTGGTAATGGATCTCCACCAGGTTGGTGTCCAGATACTGCATATCCTTGAACTCCCCCCGGCGGTCCTGGCACAGAGGCATGATATTGCCCACATAGTCCGGGGGCGCGATAATGGAGACCTTGGCGTAAGGCTCCTCCGCCATTTGAATGGAGCCGGTGTCCGGGTAGTTGTGGGGATTGTCCACCATGACCACCGTACCGTCGGTCTTGGTGATGCGGTAAATGACTGAGGGCAGGGTGGTAATGAGGTCCAGGTCAAATTCCCGCTCCAACCGCTCCTGGATAATTTCCATGTGGAGCATCCCCAAAAAGCCACAGCGGAAGCCAAAGCCCAGGGCAGCGGAGGATTCCGGCTCAAAGGAGAGGGAGGCGTCGTTGAGCTGGAGCTTTTCCAACGCGTCCCGGAGGTCGGGGAACTTGGAGCCGTCCTCGGTGTAGATGCCGCAGTAGACCATGGCCTGGGCGGGGCGGTAGCCGGGAAGGGCCTGGGCCGCAGGGCGGGCGGCCTCAGTGACCGTATCGCCCACCCGGGTGTCCTTTACGTTTTTGATGGAGGCGGTGAGGTAGCCTACCTCCCCGGCAATGAGCTCTTTGCAGGGTTCCATGCCCAGAGGGAGCAGGTGGCCGCACTCAATGATTTCATACTCGGCCCTCGAGGCCATCATTCGGATTCTCATGCCGGGGCGAACCGTGCCCTCCACCACCCGGAAATAGACAATAACGCCCCGGTAGGCATCGTACTGGCTGTCGAAAACCAGGGCCTTCAGGGGGGCCTTGGGGTCGCCGGCGGGGGCGGGGATGTTTTTCACTACGTCCTCCAGCACTGCCTGGATATTAACGCCCATTTTGGCGGAGATTTCGGGGGCCTCCTGGGCTTCCAGGCCGATGACGTCCTCGATCTCCTGCTTCACCCGCCCCGGATCGGCAGCGGGAAGGTCGATCTTATTTACCACGGGGCGGATCTCCAGGTCGTGCTCCATGGCGAGGTAGGTATTTGCCAGGGTCTGGGCCTCGATGCCCTGGGCGGCGTCCACCACCAGGACGGCCCCCTCGCAGGCGGCCAGGGACCGGCTCACCTCGTAGTTGAAGTCCACATGGCCCGGGGTGTCGATGAGGTTCAGGGTGTAGGTCTCCCCGTCCAGAGCCTTGTAAGAAAGCCGCACCGCCCGGGCCTTGATGGTGATGCCCCGCTCCCGCTCCAAGTCCATGTTGTCCAGAAGCTGAGCCTCCATTTCCCGCTGCTCCACCGCCCCGCACAGCTCAATAAGCCGGTCGGAGAGGGTGGATTTGCCGTGGTCAATATGGGCAATGATGGAGAAATTTCTGATTTTGGATTGGTCGGTCATGTGAGAAACCTCCCGCGAGGATATATGTGACAGTTTTTATTTTTTCCTGGCCTCTACGGTCTTGTTTACCCGCTCGCCGGTGTTGTGAACAATTTGCAGCAGGGACTGGTAGGCCTGGGGATAGCTCTGCTTTAAGGCGTCGTTATGCATGGCGGGAAAGGACTCCTTGCCCTTTTCCTTGGCCTGTTGAGTCAGGGAGTCCAGGTAATCGGCCTCGGAATAGACCATGTCCGCATCGGTGCAGCCCGCCATAAAATGGTTGCTGGCAATGGAGAAAAAGCCCTCATTCTGGGTCCCGCTGGCCCGGTAAAGGTGGCGGAACACCTTATAAACGGCGTCCCCCAGATAATTGGAGGCGGCGTTGATCGCCGCCTTACTGCCCACCTTTCCCAAAAGATCAAACAACAGGTCCAGGGAATTTACCAGCAGCTTTTTGCTGAGCATAGCGGAAATGCTGCCCCGGACCACGTTGCCCTTTTCGGCGGAGGCGTCATACAGCTCCTCAGCCCCGATGGTGGTGCCCTCCCGGTTCATACTGCGGCCCAGCAGAAAGTCGGCAGAGACGTGATAGTAGTCGCAGGCCTTGCGGACAAAGGCCAGGCCCGGCTCCCGGGCCCCGTTTTCATAATGGCTCAAGAGGGCCTGGCTGATGCCCAAATCGCTGGCGGCAGAACGCTGGCTCACGCCCCGCTCCCGGCGCAGCAGCGACAAAGTGCGGGAAAAATCCTGATTCTGTTCCATTTATTTCTCTCCTTAAACAAACACAGTAGGTATATTATATGCAAAGCAATACCTATTGTAAAGAGAAATTTTCCCGGAAAAATTTTCTGGCCCCGTTGTTTTTCCCGTTCTGCCGAGGTATAATAAAAACAATTCTGGTCCCTTTTGGAGTAAAATATATTTTTAGGAGGGTTCTTTTATGGCAAAGTTTTCATTTGACCCTATGATTGAAAAGCTGAAGCAAAACCCCAAGACCATTGTCTTTACCGAGGGTACCGATCCCCGCATTTTAGAGGCTGCTTCCCGGCTGTTAAAGGACGGCTTCCTTACCCCTATTCTGGTTGGCGAGCCCGCCGCGGTAAAGGCCGCCGCCGATAAAGCCGGCTTTGACGTCAGCGGCGCAAAGGTCGTCGATCCCCAAAACTACGAAAAGATGGACACCATGGTGGAAAAGATGGTGGCTCTCCGCAAGGGCAAAATGACCGAGGAGGAGTGCCGCGCCGCCCTCCAGAAGGGCAACTACTTCGGCACCATGCTGGTGGCCATGGGGGAGGCCGACTGCCTGCTGGGCGGCGCTACATACTCCACCGCCGATACCGTCCGTCCCGCCCTGCAGCTGGTCAAGACCAAGCCGGGGGCCCATCTGGTGTCCTCCTGCTTTATCCTGGTCCGGGAGACCGGGGACGAGGCTCTGCAAAAGCTCTGCATGGGCGACTGCGCCATTAACCTCTCCTACGAGGACAGCGTAGACAAGGAGGGCAATGTGACCATCTCCGGCGCCCAGAAGCTGGCGGAGGTGGCCGTTGAATCCGCCAAGTGCGCCCAGCTCTTTGGTATCGACCCCAAGGTGGCCATGCTCTCCTTCTCCACCAAGGGCAGCGGCAAGGGCGGCACAGTGGCCCTCTCCGCCGAGGCCACCAAGGCGGCCCAGGAAATGGCCCCCGAGCTGGCTATCGACGGCGAGATGCAGTTTGACGCCGCCGTGAGCCCCACCGTGGGCCAGCTCAAGTTCCCCGGAAGCAAGGTGGCGGGCTACGCCAACACCTTTATCTTCCCCAATATTGAAGCGGGCAACATCGGCTATAAGATCGCCCAGCGGCTGGGCGGCTACGACGCTTACGGGCCCATTCTCCTGGGCCTGAACGCCCCCATCAACGACCTCTCCCGTGGCTGCAACGCCGCCGAGGTCTACTCCATGGCTATCATTACCGCCGCGCTGGCGTAAACTCTTTGTAATCATTAAAAGCGGAGCAACTTTATAGCTTGCTCCGCTTTTTTACTGGTTTGTTGTGTTTTGATTCAATCTATAATATATTTTTGGCATTGGACACCCTGCAAACAAGAAAGAGGTCTTTGTATGAAGATTGCCAATCAATACAATCATCTAAACGCACGGGAATTTTTAATTGTAAATCGCCCCTCTGAATTTCAGGAAATTAAAGACAGTGTTGCCTGTATTGATGCCAATCAATTTTTAAAGCTTAGCTGTGACATTTCCAAGCTGGGACAGGTCTTTTACAGTCAAGCCAGTATTAATCAGGCCTTAAAGACATTGCTGAAAGGGTGTGCCTGGGGAGAACGGAGGGTTCACTATTATGTGACCGGAGATGAACAAACCTCTCGAGATATTATCTCTTTATGCGACAAGGAAGAACAGCGGAAAATCATTGAATCCCGCGGATTTCAAAGCTACCCCACCTTTAATCAGGTTGACTTTCAAAAAAATCGGATTGCTGTTGAAGTCCAGTTTGGGAAATACTTTAGTGTGGCCTATGACCTACATGTCAAGCATACCTTTTTCTATTCACGGAATGATATTGATGTAGGAATTGAAATTATTCCTACAAAGGCTATGGAGGAGCATATGGACACCGGCGTACCCTGGTTTGAAAATGAGGTAACCAATGTGATCCGGGAAGGTCGCACAAATCCCCCCGTTCCTATTTTAATTCTGGGCATTGAGCCTGACAGTATTTGCAGCAATGACGCAACCGATTACACTGACGCAGAGCTAATTTCCATTCTCCAACACTCTGACATTCGGAAGCTATTATCAAAAATTGAGGACGTTAAAATCGCAGATCGCATCAACCCCGCCATACAAAGTAGAATTGAACGGATTGAGCACTGCCTTTCTATCATGGGGATATAGGCATGAAACTAAATGAATATCTATATGTAAAGCAGGATGCTCTGGCCTTTCTAAAAAAGCAACCAAACGAGAGCATTCGCCTGATTATTACTTCACCGCCTTACAACATCGGCAAGGAATATGAAAAAGCCACTTCCCTATCCTTGTATCTGGAAAATCTAAAGCCCATTTTATCTGAGTTGTATCGGGTTTTAACTCCCGACGGAAGCATTTGCTGGGAGGTTGGAAATTATATTGATCCAGATACCAGCGAGGTGTTTCCTCTTGATCTTTATTTCTATCCTCTCTTTAAGGATTTGGGGCTACAATTAAGAAACCGGATTATCTGGCATTTTGGGCATGGCCTTCAATGTGAAAAACGGTTTTCCGGCCGGTATGAGACCATTCTTTGGTTCAGCAAATCAGACCAGTATATATTTAATCTGGACGATGTGAGAATTCCCTCCAAATACCCTGGGAAACGAGCCTATAAAGGTGCAAAGAAGGGAATGCTTTCCGGAAACCCCAAGGGGAAAAACCCCGAAGACCTGTGGCAGGCTACGGTGGATCGGCTGTACGATGATTGGGATTGTGGCATATGGGATATTCCAAACGTAAAGTCTCAGCATCCGGAAAAAACAATTCACCCTTGTCAATTTCCTGTCGAGCTGGTAGAGCGGTGTATTCTTGCCCTTACTAATGAAAATGATGTTGTCTATGATCCTTTTGCCGGTGTGGGGAGCACTTTAATTGCAGCGCTCAAAAACAACCGTAAAGCATATGGCACAGAACTGGTGCAGGAATATATTAATATTGGTTCTAAACGAATCGACAGTCTTTCTCAAGACATCTTAAAAACCCGTCCCATCTATCAAAAGATATATCAGCCGTCAGGGACGGATCGGGTTTCCTCCTATCCAACCGAATGGCTGGAGGCCCGGCTTAAGGAGCTTGAGGGCATAAGTACGGAACTGCAAAGGGAAAAAAGGCAAGTGAAAAAAAATCTTGCCAAGCGAAAAAAAGAAGCCGCCGATCCCAAATAAGGGCTCGGCGGCTTGCTTTTTACACGTTGAATCTAAACAGGACGATGTCCCCGTCCTTCATGACATACTCCTTGCCCTCGCTGCGGACAAGGCCCTTTTCTTTGGCGGCTGTCATGCTGCCGCAGGCTTTCAGGTCTTCAAAGGCCACCACCTCGGCCCGGATAAAGCCCCGCTCAAAGTCAGTGTGTATCTTGCCCGCCGCCTGGGGGGCCTTGGTGCCGTTTTTAATGGTCCAGGCCCGGCACTCATCCTCGCCGCCCGTCAGATAGGAGATGAGCCCCAGCAGGGCGTAGCTGGCCTTGATGAGACGGTCCAAGCCGCTCTCCGCAATGCCCAGGTCGTCCAGGAACATCTTCTTTTCTTCCTCGGGAAGCTCCCCGATCTCGGCCTCCAGCTTGGCGCAGACGGGGATCACTTGGGCCCCCTCTTTCTGAGCCAGGTCAGACACCTGCCGGTAGTAGGGGTTCTCCTGGGGAGCGGCAAAGCCCTCCTCATCCAGGTTGGCGGCGTAAATAATGGATTTGAGGGAAAGAAGCTCCGAGGTGGCGATGACCGCCGCCTCGTCCTCGTCGCAGTCAAAGCTGCGGGCGGAGTGTCCATCGTTGAGCCAGTCCTTCAGGCGGGAAAACAGCTCTGCCTCTTTGAGAAACTTTTTGTCCCCCTTGGCGGCGGTCTCCGCCTTTTTAATACGCCGCTCCACCATCTCGATGTCAGCCATGATCAGCTCCAAATCAATGGTGGAAATGTCCCCCAGGGGGTCCACGGGCACGTTGGTGGAGGTGTCCGCCACTACGTGCATGATGTTTTCATCGTCAAAGCAGCGCACCACATGGACAATGGCGTCGCATTCCCGGATGTTGGCCAAAAACTTGTTGCCCAGGCCCGCCCCCTGGCTGGCCCCCTTTACGAGACCCGCAATGTCCACAAACTCAATGACGGCGGGAGTGGTCTTTTTGGGGTGGTAGAACTCGGAAAGCCAGGTGAGCCGGCTGTCGGGGACAGCCACCACGCCCACGTTGGGGTCGATGGTGCAGAAGGGGTAGTTGGCGCTCTCCGCCCCGGCGTCGGTAATGGCGTTGAACAGGGTGGATTTGCCCACGTTGGGCAGGCCTACGATTCCCAATTTCATATGGATAGCCCTCTTTCGGTGGTATTCTTGCCATATTATATCCGAAGTGGAGAAAAAAGGCAAGGGATATCCCTCGCAGCATTTATTTATGAACGCGTTCAAAAAAGACTTGACACCGCCATAAAAGGCGAGTATTATATAAATGAACATGTTCATAAATAGGAGGGCTCTGCCATGCGAAAAAAGGACGATACCCTGCGGGATACCCTGCTGGCCCTGTGCCGGGAGATCGTAAACCAGGAGGGGATTGAGGCGGTCAATATCCGCTCCATTGCCAAAAGAGCGGGGGTCGCCACAGGCACGGTATACAATTACTTTTCCAGCAAGGATGACATTCTTTTGGCTTTGACAGAGGAATATTGGAAAGATGCCTTAGAAGAAATGGACGCCGCCGTCTCCTCCGGCTCCTTCTGTGAACAACTGGAGGATATCTTTTTATTCCTGCGGGAACGGCTTTGTCAGGATGCGGGAGCGCGAATGGTCAGCCTTGAAAAGACAGAAGGGCAGGCACGTATGGCCGCTGTGCAGGAAACCCTGGAAAGGTCTCTTATCTTACGTATGGAGGCGGATCAAGCCATACGGAAGGATATTTGGGAGCCGTCTTTTTCCCAGGCGGGATTTGTACGGTTTGCCCTGACAAATATGATGGCTCTTTGGAGGGCGGAGAACCCCGATGCGCCCTTTTTCTTTGCCCTTGTCAGGCGGATTCTTTATTAAAAAGGAGAAATTACAATGGCGCAAGCTTTAGGAGAAACCATTTTTGACGTGTTGTATTTGAGCTTTGCTCTGGTTGCAGGGCTTACCATGCTATTCAAAGGAACTACTCCCTTGGTCAAAAAGGCGGGGGCCATGGCCGCCCTTTTGGGAACAGGGGATGCCTTTCACCTGCTCCCCAGGGCCTATGCTCTTTGGACAACCGGCCTGGAGGCCAATGCGGCAGCGCTGGGGATCGGAAAATTTATTACCTCCATCACCATGACCCTGTTTTATCTGATCCTTTACTATATCTGGCGGGATCAATACCAGATAGAGGGCAGAAGGAACCTTACGGGAATCATGTGGGGTCTGGCCCTGGTTCGCATCCTGCTGTGTATGCTGCCTCAAAATCAATGGCTGTCCTACCGGCAGCCGCTTGTCTTTGGGGTGCTGCGGAATGTGCCCTTCGCCATAATGGGCGGGCTTATTATTTTTCTTTTTGCCCAGGAAATCAAACGGACAGGTGACCGTGTCTTTCGGGGAATGCCCCTGGCGGTGGCTCTCTCCTTTGGATTTTATCTGCCTGTGGTTCTCTTTAGCGGCGCCTTCCCGGCAGTGGGAATGCTGATGATCCCTAAGACCCTGGCCTACGTGTGGGTGGTGGTCATGTGTCGGGCCCTTTATAAGCAGTCTCAAGGATAAGGAGGATCAGAATGAATGCTCCCCTGCTTTTTTGGTGCCTTGGAGTTAACGTGCTGGCCTTTTCCCTCATGGGAATTGACAAGCGTAAGGCCAGACAAAACCGCCGCAGAGTGCCAGAAAAGTGGTTTTTCCTTCTGGCCCTGCTGGGCGGCTCACCGGGGGCTATTCTGGGTATGTACACCTTTCGTCACAAAACCCGGCACTGGTATTTCAAATGGGGCATCCCCGCCATTTTGCTTCTCCAGTTGGCCCTTTTTTGGTTTTGGAGGGAATACGGAGTTGAACTTTTATAACAAGGCAAGACCCCGGCCGGTTGACCGGGGTCTTGGGTTTTAATTCTCTATCATAAGGTGCTCTCCCGGATGATCCGGGTCATCCATAATGACAAAGTTCTCCACATTCTCCGGATCCTCCGCCGGAGCCGCAGACTCCACGGGCTGGGGCTTAAAGAGCCCGTCCATAATGGCCTGGGCCCTCTGGGGGTCGGCCTTGGCCTTGTCCATGGGCAGGGTGAACATGGCTACATCCGCCCCCGCCTTTTCTGTAATGGCCCCCGTGTCCTCGTCAAAGTCAAAGGTCTCGGCGTTGGGGGGGACATGGGTGCCAGGGTATACTGCCAAATAGACGGTATGATCGGCAAAAGGTTCTACATTGTCGCACTCGAAAAGGTAGTAGAGCACTCCATCCTGGGCAAAGCTGTGAGTGCCTCCACCCAAAGTCCAGGCGTTGAGCTGCCAGGGGGCGTAGCCCTCCACCAAAGGGCTGACAGTCAGTTCGGGCACATCGTCCTCAATGGCGGTCCCGTCCGTACGGGTATAGGCCAAAACGGCGTAGGTCTTATCCTGGGGCACGCCGTTTTCCAGGCTCTCCACCCGGCTCAGGCCCTCGCCGCTGACAAGGCCCATAAGGGTCACATCATAGCCGTCCACAGTCCTGGTCTCATTGATCGCAACAGCATCCCCGCTCTCAAAGGCGTCGGCCAGGGCGGTCTGTCCCGCCTGCATCGCCACGTCCTGGGGCCGCAGCATCACCACGGCGGCATAGGTGGTAACGCTGAGGGCGGCGGCAACGGCAGCCGCCACAAGTCCGGTTCTCAGATTGAATTTTTTCATGGTTTTCCGCTCCTTTTCCTGGGCCTGGGCCATCAGGCGCGCCATGGTCCGCTCTTGGAAGTCAGGGGAAAAGGCAACGGCGTCCACCTGGGCGCGGTATTCTTCCCTGTTCATACTGCATCTTCCTCCTTTAGCATTTCCCGCAGGCGTTCCCGCCCACGGGCCAGCCGGGTCCCCACGGTGGGGATGGGCAGCGCCAGCAGTCCGGCAATTTCTTTAATGGAATAGCCCTCGTAATAGTATAAATGGATGACCGCGCTGTACGCCTCGGGCAGGGAGCGGACAGCGGAAAGGAGGGGGCCGTAGTCGGGCTCCTCCGCGGCGGCGGCTGCCGCCGCTTCCTCCAGGGGGGCGTCGTCACGCCTTCCCCGGCGGATGTCGCTGGCCCGGTTCAGGGTGGCGCGTAAAAGCCACGCCTTCTCATGCTCCCCGTCCCGGAAACGGGGGCGCTTTGCCAGCACGCGGAGAAACACGTCCTGAACCGCGTCCTCAGCGTCGGCGGGGGTTTTTACCCGTGTCATGGCAGCCCGGAGGAGCATGGGGCTATATGCTTCCACCATCCGGCGAAGGTCTTGTTCCAGCTCGTGTTCGGCCACGTTCTCACATCCTTTCACCTATAACACGATGGAAAAGGGCAAAATTTTTCAGGGCGGGTAATTTTTTATAAAAAGCGGGCGGGCACAGGGGCCCGCCCGCTTTCGTTATTTCTTTTTCTCCAGCTTTTGCTTGGTCCCGTCGGGGCGTATCACCGTGGTATGCTCCAAATGTCCCTCCAGGCTCTGCTTCACCGCGTCCACATACTCCCGGCGGAGGGCGGCCTGCTCGGCCTTCTCCTCCTCGGTAAGCCCCCCGGGAGTGCGGGACTTCCGGGCCAGCTCGTTGATCCGGGCCACTTTTTCGTCTGTTATCATACATACCTCTCCATTACGATCATGGTGCGGCCCTTTTTGGAAAGGCCGCTCACTTCCTTCAAAACACACTTGCCCAGCCCCCGGCAGGTCATCACGTCCCCCTCGCTTACCGTCCGGTCTGCCTTCACGCAGGGGCGGTGGTTCAGCTCCACCCGGCCCGCCGAGATAAAGTCTGCGGCCTTTCCCCGGCTGGTGGAGAATCCGGTGGCCAGCACCGCGTCCAGCCGCAGGGAACTTACCGTGTCCCGCACCACTTTTACCTGCTTTTCCGGAGGTTCAATGTCCGAAAGGGGAATCTCCTCCACCCGGAGCCTGGCCCGGCCCGCCCCGGTGAGGTTTTGCAGAAGATAGGGGCACAGCTCCCGGAACACCAGAATGTCACAGGCTTCCCGGCCCACTAAAATATCCCCCACCTTTTCCCGGTCTATTCCCTGGCCCAGAATGGAGCCCAGAAAATCCCGGTGGGTCAGCTTGTCCCCGGACTGCCAGCGGCAGCGGAGGGCGGTAAAGGGCGGCTCCCAGTCCCCCTCCTCCTGCCAGTCGGGGAGAAAGGCGCAGACCTTCCGCTCCGCGTCGGGAAACCCTCCCGCCCAGAGGTGCCGGGGGCTCCCGGCGGCGGCGATGAGCCGCTGGGCGCACTCCTGCTGGGCAGTGGAGAGGAAGGGGGTGCAGGCAGGAACTCCCCGCTGGGCATGCTCCATCTGGTCGCAGACCCGGGCCAGAAGCTGCCGCTCCTCAGGGGTTTGGGAGACTTTGCTAAGAAGCTCGGCCTTATTCACTTAAAACTCCGCCTTCACCACCGCGGCACAGCGGTCACACAGCTCGGCGTGATGGCCCGGAGTGCCGATGCGGACGTCATGGTTCCAGCACCGGGGGCACTTTTCCCCGGCGGCGGGGGAGACCTTTACGGTAAGGCCCTCAAAGAACTCGCCCTTGTAGCCCTCGCCCTCTCCCTGGGCCGCGGTGACTGCGGACACGATGCAGATGGCGGCAAGGTCGGCCTCATCCATGCGGAGGGCCTCAAATTCCTTCCAGCCCTCGGCGGTGAAGGTCAGCGCCAGGTCGGCGTCCTGGTTCTTCTTGACCCCCTGCTCGGCACGGGCCAGCTCCAAAGCCTTGTTCACGTCGTCCCGGAGGGCCATGACCTTGGCCCAGCGGGCCTCCTCCTCGTCAGAGAGGGCAAAGGCCGGGTCAAAGTCGGGCATATCGTTGAGGAGCACGCTCTCGGCGTTGTCCGCCTTGGCGTGGGGCATGGCGGCCCAAATTTCATCGCTGGTGAAGGCCAGCACGGGGGCGATGAGCCGGGTCATGCCGTCCAGAATGGTGTAAAGAGCGGTCTGGGCGGAAGCACGGCCCGCCCCATCGCCACAGTAGAGCCGGTCCTTGATAATGTCCAGATAGAAGTTGGACATCTCAATGACGCAGAAGTTGTAGATGGCCCGGTAGGCGATGTGGAAATCATAGCTATTGTAGGCGGCCCGGACGGTCTTTGCCAGCTTGCCCAGCTGGGCCACCGCCCAGCGGTCCAGCTCCACCATGGCCCCGGGGGCCACCTTCTTGTCCGGGTCAAAGCCCGCCAGGTTCCCCAGCATATACCGGGCGGTGTTGCGGATTTTCAGGTAGGCCTGGGAGAGCTGCTTTAAAATCTCCGGGGAAATGCGCATATCCTGAGTGTACTCGGCGGAGGCCACCCACAGGCGGAGAATGTCCGCCCCGTACTCCTTCAACACGTCGTCGGGAGCCACGGCGTTGCCCAGAGACTTGTGCATGACCTTGCCCTCGCCGTCCACGGTCCAGCCGTGGGTGACGATCTGCTTGTAGGGGGCCACCCCGTTACAGGCGATGGAGGTGAGCATGGAGGACTGGAACCAGCCCCGGTACTGGTCGCCGCCCTCCAAATAGAGGTCGGCGGGGTACTTGAGATAGTCCCGCTCGGCAGCCACGGCGGCCCAGGTGGAGCCGGAATCAAACCACACGTCCATAATGTCGGTCTCTTTGGTAAAGTGGGCCTTGCCGCACTTGGGGCAGACAAAGCCCTCCGGCAGCAGGTCCTTTGCCTCTGAGTCAAACCAGACATTGGAGCCATGCTCCCGGAACAGCTTTGCCACATGGGCAATGGTCTCGGGGGTGACAATGTCCGCCCCGCAGTCATCACAGTAGAAGATGGGAATGGGCACGCCCCACACCCGCTGGCGGGAGATACACCAGTCGTTGCGCTCGCTTATCATGGAGACCATCCGCTCCTTGCCCCAGCCGGGGTGCCACTGGATGCTGTCGCAGGATTTGACGGCGGCGTCCTTGATGGCGTCCACGGAGCAGAACCACTGCTCGGTGGCCCGGTAGATGATGGGGTGCTTGCACCGCCAGCAGTGGGGGTAGGAGTGGGTGATGTTCTCCTTGCACAGAAGGAAGCCCTCCTTCTCCAGGTCCTCCACCACCATGTCGTTGCCCTTGGCGTAATATTGTCCGTTGTACCGCTCATCGGTCATGACGCCTTTGGCATTGACAGGCACGGGGACCCCAATGTGGGTCAGCCCCCCTTTATCATACTGGCGGCAAATATTGAAGTCGTCCGCGCCAAAGCCGGGGGCGGTGTGGACGCAGCCGGAGCCGGCCTCCAACGTCACATGGTCGCCGCAAAGAAGGACGCTCTCCCTGTCGAAAAGGGGATGGGTAGCTGTCATCAGCTCAAATTCGCTGCCCTTGCAGGTATAGAGGACCTCACAGGCGGCGTAGTCCAGGCCGGCGGCCTTGCAGACCGATTCCGCCAGCTCCTGGGCTATAATATACGTCTCGCCGTTGGGCGCCTTCAACAGTACATAGTCAAAATCCGCGTTGACGCAGATGGCAAAGTTGCCGGGAATGGTCCAGGGAGTGGTGGTCCAAATGACAAAGTAAGTCCTGGACAGGTCGGTATACCGCCCCAGCTTGCCCTTGTCGTCCCGGACGGGGAATTTTACAAAGATCGTAGTACAGGGGTCGTCCTGGTATTCGATCTCGGCCTCCGCCAAGGCGGTCTGGTCGTGGGGGCACCAGTAGACCGGCTTCATGCCCTTGTAGATGAGGCCCTTCTCCGCCATTTTGCCGAAAACCTCAATTTGCTTGGCCTCAAACTCGGGCTTTAGGGTGATATAGGGATTCTCCCACTCGCCCAGCACCCCCAGCCGCTGGAACTGGCCTGTCATTTTCTCAATATAGCCCAGGGCGTACTCCTGGCACTTGGTGCGGAAATCGGCGGTAGACATCTCCTCCCGCTTGACGGTCTTGTCCTTCAAAACGGCAGTTTCAATAGGCAGGCCGTGGGTGTCCCAGCCGGGGACATAGGGGGCGCAAAAGCCCGTCATGTTCTTGGATTTTACAATGATGTCCTTCAAAATCTTGTTCATGGCGGTGCCGATGTGAATATTGCCGTTGGCGTAGGGAGGGCCGTCATGAAGAAGGAAGCGGGGCTTGCCCTCGTTACGTTTGACCATCTTGTGGTAAAGGTTCTTCCCCTCCATGGCGGCAAGCATCTCCGGCTCCCGCTTGGGCAGCCCTGCCCGCATGGGGAAGTCGGTCTGGGGAAGGTGAACGGTGTTGTTGTAATCCATGGGTCGATTCTCCTTTATGTGAAATTTCCTTTTTAAGCCAAACATCAAAAAACGCCTTTGTCTCCTGTTACAAGAGACAAAGGCGTTTGCTTCCTCTGCGGTACCACTCTTATTGCTCCGGACCCTTCAAAAGCCCGGAACCACTCGGGGCCTGTAACGGGGCCGTCCGGGACCGCTTACTGCAAGTTCAGCGGTCCGCTCAAAGGGGATCTTCCCGGCTCCCTTCCCGTCCGCCTTTCACCAAACGGCGGCTCTCTTTGCGGGGTGGGGGAGAGGTACTTGGCCTTCTCAACGCGTTATCCTGTTCTGTCCGATAGTTTATCCGTTTTTCCCCGGACTGTCAAGGGGAAAGGGGGATCAACCGATCTCGTAATCCTTGCCAAATTTCAGGTGGCTGAAGTCGATGCGCCGGGTGGGCTCCTCCGCCGCAGGTTCTTCCTCCTCCTCATCCCTTTCAGCCTGAGCCGGGACCTCCTGATGGGGCTGAACGCCCCGGCGCAGCTCCTGGTAAAGGCTGTCCTCCTCTAAAGGCTTCATGGGCGGCTCCTCCGCGGCCCTTTCAGCGGGACGCTTGCCCTCCATGGGGATGGTAGGCTCCTTGTCTCCCTCGTCCTCCTCTAAATCAGCCTGCGGGGCGGGCTCCGCCACCGGAGTCTCCGCAATGCGGGGCGTTTCCGTCACGGCGGGGGGAACCTCCTCCACCGCCTTTTCTACGGCGGAACCAATGGCGTCGGCGGCCTGGGCCACCTTGTCTATTTTGGGGGCGGCGCTGAGCTTGGACAGGCTGGACAAATACTCCATCTCATTCTGATAGAGGTCCTTCAGCTTGGAGATATACGCCGCCGTGGCGTTCTGGGCGGCAGTGAGGCGAAGCTGCTCGTTTTCCACCTCCTGGCGGATGGCGGCAATCCTGTCCTTGGCCTCCCGCTCAGCGGCCCCTACAATGTCGGCGGCCTGGACCTCGGCGGCGGATACCATCTCGTCCGCCGTCTTTTGGGCGGAGAGCATGGCCCGGCGCATGGCGTCCTCGGTGGTCCGGTACTCCTCCACCTTGTCCGCAAGCACCTTCATTTTTGCCTTCAGCGTGGCGTTTTCCTTATAAAGAGAGGTATAGTCGGCGGTAACCAGGTCCAAAAACTCATCCACCATCGCCATGTTGTATCCGCCGAAGGACGCCTTGGAAAAGGCGTGTTCTGCCACCTCCTGAGGGGTCAGCATCGTTCATCCCACGCTTTCTATGTAAAGTATACTTGACATTTTCCAGTTTGCAACAACTGTCGCAAAACTTACGTTTATCTGTTCCGCGACGCCCGCTGCTCTTTTTTAGAAGTAAAGCCCGTTGTTCTCCAGCTCGTCGATCAGATCGCCCAGAATGTCCACATTGTAAGGAGTGATGATAAAGGTGGAAAGAGCCACCTTCTTCACCTTACCCTCCTGGGCATAGGCCGCGCCGGAGAGGAAGTCCAGAATGCGGCGGGACACGTCCTTGCTGGTCTGCTCCAGGTTCAGGACGACTGTGCGCTTCTCCCGCAGGTGGTCGGCAATCTCGGCGGCGTTCTCAAAGCGGTCGGGCTTCACCAGCACCACCTGAAGCTGGGTGGTGGTGTGAATGTTGACCACCTTGTTGCTCCGGCGGTCAGGAGAATAGCCAGTCTCAGCCCGGGGCGCAGCCTTTTCCCGAACAGCGGTCCGGTCCAGCCGGCCCGTGCCCATGGTGTCAAAATCGTCAAAAACGTCGTCTTCCTCTTCATCCTCGTAAGGCCGGGCGATCCGCTTGAGCTCGTCCATCAGTCCCATTGCTTTATCCTCCTCAAAAAATATCCGTTTCTGCCCTTACGCCCCGGGTGCCAGAGGCGGACGGGGGCCAAAAAGGGCTGTGCCCACCCGTACCAGGGTGGCCCCTTCCCGGACCGCATCCATATAGTCTCCGCTCATTCCCATAGACAGGCAGTTTATATCATTCTCATTATGGCTCATCTTCCGTTTTATGTCAACAAAAAGTTGATGCATTTCCCGGAAAAATTGGCGGCTGTCCCCAGCCGGAGGGATGGCCATCAGACCCCGGAGCCGCACATTGGGAAGCTCCAGAGCCTTCCGGACCAGGGCTTCCAGTTCCTCCGGGGCCGCCCCGGACTTGCTCTCCTCCCCGGCGATGTTTACCTCCAGCAGCACGTCCTGACAGATGGCCAGCGCCGCGGCCTGCCTGTCAATGGCCTCCAAAAGCCGGAGGGAGTCCACCGACTCGATCAGGTCCACCCGGCCCACCACCTGCTTTACCTTGTTGGTCTGCAAATGGCCGATGAAGTGAAGCTCCGCCCCGGCATAGGCGTCCCCGTCCAGATGGACGGTCATTTCCTGGACCCGGTTTTCCCCGCAGACGGTCACTCCCCCGGCAATAGCGGCCCGAATCGTCTCATCGGTCTGGGTCTTGGTAGCTGCCACCAGGGTAATTTCGCCGGGGTCCCGGCCTGCCTCCCGGGCGGCAAGTGCAATATTTTCTTTCACCCGGCGGATATTTTCCTCCAGAGACATAAAGCCCGCCCCCTTTTCTTTTCAATGAATGGCTCCCTGTCAGGCTGCGAACGGGGCAGGGCGCAAAGCGGCTAAGCCCTTCTATTCCAAAATCATGCCGTCCCAAATTTTTTCTCCGGCGATGACCACCTGGTCCCCGGCCCGGAGGGCTTTTTTTATTTCCTTCTCCCGGGCGTCCTGCTCCATCAGAGGCTCCACAATGTAGTAATCCTCCCCCTGGGCCAAGACGGTCACCGGCTTGCGCTCAGCCACGATGCCTACCTGGACATAGACGCAGGTGACGGAGACCTCTTTTTCCTCCCCGGTCTCCCGGTCTGTCTGTATTTCAGTCTCCACCCGGACGGCCTCAGTGGGGACCCGGACCCCCGTTTTCCGGTTAAATACCAGCTCCACCGTCTGGCGGCGGAGAAGGGTGATGTCGGAGAGGAACCGGTGGGAAGACAAAAGCACCGCCACCCTGCCGTTTTCCGGGGTGCCGATGCGTTCCACGGTCATGTCCACATCCCCCGACCAGTCCCGGGAGAACCGGACGGTAACCGTCCCCCCCTCGGTGAGCCGCTTGGCCTCCGCCTCTCCCAAGGGGAAGATAAAGTACCATACGGCATCGGTAATCAGGCGGCAGAGCTGGTTTTCTCCCACGGGGAGGGCCTGTCCCTCCAATGCGTCAATGTCCGACGGGGTCATGCGATCCAGCCTGTCGGGGGTCAAAACGGCCTCGTAGCCATCCACCTGCCCGGAGAATATCCCGCTTTCCGTCACGGTGACCCGGCCCATGCTCTGTGCAGTCTGGGCGCGGAGGTCGGCAATCTCTGTCTGGACGGTGGAGAGGGCGGCGGTCAGGTCCCCTACGTCGCCGTAGCGCCTGGACTGCTGATAAATGGCGCTTTTGAAGGTGGAGACCTGACTTTCCAGCCGGGTGAAGTCGCCCCCCTTCACGGAGGCATGGAGGTCTACCATAGCGTCCACCACCCGGCGGCCCGCATCCCCCTGGCCCGTCTCTCCGGCGGCGGTGATGGCGGAAGTAAGCTGGGCGGCCTCTATCTCCAGGGTCTCCAGCCGCTGGGACCGTTCCAGAGCCTCCTCATCGGCATAGAGAAGGGCCACGGAGGCCCCCGCGGCTACCTTCTCCCCCTCGGAGGGAAGAAGGCGCACGATCCCCCCCGCCCCCGCCAATACCTGTTCCTCCCGGACCAGGTATCCGGTGGCCTCCAGGGTATCGTCCACCGAGTAGGTATATGCCTGAACGGTGGGGTAGGGGTCCCGAAGCCCTTTCCAGGCCGCCCCGGTAAAATAGCCCAGGATCGCCAGAAAAAATAGGGATATGACGATTTTGTTGAGGATAGCGCCTTGCTTCATAGGGGTTCTCTCTTTCCGCGGCTTGCTTTGGGACTGTCACTCCGCGCGCTTCTTTATGTATTATCCGGCGTTAAATCAATGGGGTGGTTTGCCACCACGGTGGAGATGGCATGCTTATAAATGACCTGCTGCTTACCATCGCTGTCCAGCACTACCACAAAGGGATCAAAGCCGGTGATCCGGCCCCGCATCTGGAATCCGTTCATCAGGAACATCGTCACAGGCTCTTGGGCGCGGCGGGCACGGGCCAGGTACAGGTCTTGCAAATCGTTGTTTTTTGACATAGGAAACATCCTTTCTCTATTCCCTCATTTATAAAAGAGGGATTGATGTTTCCATAATATACCAAATTCCCGGCAGTTTTTGTCGAATCCGGTCAGGTTCGGCGCTTAAATTGTTTTTCCAGCTCGGTTCGGGTCAGTTCCACCGCCACAGGGCGGCCGTGGGGGCAGTACCGCACTTCCCCGGACATCACCGCCCGGGCCACCCGCTCCAGCTCCTGGGGGGCGCTTTTCCAGCCGCCCTTGATGGCGGCCTTACAGGCCATGGTGTGCAAAATCTTGTCCCGGCGCTCCTTGGCTCCGGTGGTCCCGGTGAGGGCCAGCTTCCCGGCGATTTCCGTAAGGGCGGCCTCCACATCCCCCATTTCCAGGTAGTCGGGGATGCTCCGCACCGCCAGGGAGCCGCCGCCAAAGTCCTCCACCTCAAAGCCCACCCGATCCAGCTCCTCCAGGTGCTCCAGGAGAAGGGCCTGCTCCTCCGGGGCGGGGGTAAACACCACGGGGGAAAGGAGCCGCTGGGACATGGGGGTGTAGTCCTGGGCCTGCATCCGGTCAAAATTCATCCGCTCGTGGGCGGCGTGCTTGTCGATGAGGAGGGTCTTTTCGCCCTGCTCCACGATAATGTAGGTATGGAACAGCTCTCCCACCATGCGCCAGGGGGTCTCCTGCTTGGCTTCCTCCACCAAGACAGGGGCAGAGGCTTCCCGCTCCGCAGGACGCTCAACAGGCGGCGGTGGCGGCATTTTCTTCACAGGCGCGGGCGGGACTGCCGCCGTGACCCGGGGAGGAGGAGCAACGCGCTCCACGGAGGCCGGCTTGGCCATGGGCGGCGGCACGGCAGGGGCGGCGCGGCGTGTAGATGACGGCTGGGAGACGGCGGGAGACGCCTTGGGCCGGGGTCTTTCCACCGGCAGGGGAGAGGGTTCCGCAGGCTTGGAGGGCGTAGTGAAATCGTGGAGGGGCAGGCTGGTCTGGCTGCCCTGCTCCACCACCGGCTTCACCGCCGTATCCGCCGCAGGACGGCTCTTGTCCGCCCCTAGAGCCGAGAGGACGGCATAGTAGACCGCGGAAAAGACCTGCCGCTCGGCGCCGAATTTGACCTCCTGCTTGGTGGGGTGGACGTTCACGTCCACCTGGTTCAGCTTTACCGTCAGGTGGAGGACGCAGCCGGGGAATTTGCCCACCATTTTCTGGTTGGCGTAGGCCTGCTCCACCGCGGCGGTCATGGTCTTGCTTTTCACATACCGCCCGTTGACAAAGAAAAACTGATAGCCTCTTGTCCCCCGGCAGCAGGTGGGCAGGGAGGCAAAACCGGAGACTGTTATATCCTCGCCGCTTCCCTCCACGGGGAGAAAGCCCAGGGCCAAATCCCGCCCAAGCACCGCATACATGGCGGAGCGCAGCTTTCCGTCGCCGGGGGTCAGCAGCTCCTGCTTGCCGTCCCGGAGGAATTTGAAGGCCACCTCCGGGTGGCTGAGGGCCTGCCGCTGGACTGCCGCCAGGCAGGCGGCCCCCTCGGCGGCGTCCTTCTTCATAAATTTCAGTCGGGCGGGGGTATTGTAAAACAGGTCGCGAACCAGCATGGTGGTCCCCTGGGGACAGCCCGCCTCCTCCTGGCCCAGCACAACGCCGCCCTCCAGGGCCAGGGACGTACCCAGGGCGTCCTCTGCCCGGCGGGTCAGCAGCTCCAGGCGGGACACGGAGGCAATGGCGGCCAGGGCCTCGCCCCGGAAGCCTAATGTGCCGATGGCCTCCAGGTCGTATTCGGTTCGTATCTTCGAGGTGGCGTGGCGTAGAAAGGCTGTTTGCGCCTCCTCCGGGGCAATGCCGCAGCCGTCGTCGGTGACCCGGATAAGAGTCATGCCGCCGTTTTGAATCTCCACTGTCACCGAATGGGCCCCGGCATCAATGGCGTTTTCGATCAGCTCCTTCACCACGCTGGCGGGACGCTCCACTACCTCACCGGCGGCAATGAGGTCCGCCACATGGGAGGGAAGCTGGGCAATCTGAGGCATTCGTTCCATCCTCCTTTACAGGGCCGTAGCCAAAATCATTCCGTTGAGGCCTCCATGGAGGACCACGCAGGCCCAAACGCTCCCGCCCCGGTCATAGCACCAGGTAAGGGCGGCGGACATGGGCAGGTAGAGCAGGGCCAGCACCAGATAACGGGGCTCGAAAAAGTCTATCGCGTACCGCCAGACCTGGGCAAAGGCGTACAGGACTGTGCTGACGCCCAGGGCCAGAGGCCGGCTGTAAGAGCGCAGGCTGCCGTAAACAAGGCCCCGGTAGAGGGTCTCCTCCACCACCGGGATCAGGAGAAAAATCAGGGCCAGGGTAGGGAGGGGGGCAGCCCGGAATTCCTGGGCGTACTGGGGCGAGATGGGGTCCGCCACCGGGAAGGGCAGCAGGGAGAGGACCGCGTAAAGTCCTCCCGCCAGCAGCAGCCCCACTGCTGCGGCAACCAGGTTTTCCGGCAGCCAGTCCAGAAGGTCCAAAAAGTCCTTTTTCAAAAAGCCCCAGAAAATAAAGAGGGCCAGGGTAAAGAGAATGGCGTAGTAGACCACGTTGGCCTCCGCCACCAGCACCTCTCCGTCCCCCATCCAGAGCTTTTGGAGCCAGGCGTTGACCCGGGGAAATACCAGCAGGCACAGGAGGAAAAACACCAACCCCCGCCCCCGCTCAGAGGCGGTCATTTGGCTTTTCCAGCTTCGGTGGAACATGGGACCCGCCTCCTTTTCCAAACATTATTTTACAGCTCCCTTTTGAGCTGATACAGCAGGTTCATGGCCTCAATGGGGGTCAGGGTGTCCACGTTCACCGTCCGGAGCTTATCGGCCACGGTCCGGGCCGTCATATCCTCCAGGGAGAACTGCTCCGGTCCCGGTACGGGAGCGGCAGGCGCAGCGGCAGGACCGCCGCCCTGGGCCTCCAACTCCTCCAAAATCACCTTTGCCCGGGAAATGACCCGGTCGGGGACCCCCGCCAGCTTGGCGACCTCGATGCCGTAGCTGGCCTCGGCCCCGCCCCGGACGATTTTCCGCAGGAACAGGATGTCGTCCTGCTTTTTCTTGGCGGCAATGTTGTAGTTTTTGACCCCGGGGATCTGTCCCTCCAGCACCGTCAGCTCGTGGTAGTGTGTGGCGAACAGGGTCTTGCAGCCCAGGCGTTTTTTATCGGCGCAGTATTCCAGCACCGCCCGGGCAATGGCCATGCCGTCGTAGGTGGAGGTGCCACGGCCTATCTCATCCAAAATAAGAAGGCTCTTGCCGGTGGCGTTTTTCAAAAGTTCGGCTACCTCGGTCATTTCCACCATAAAGGTGGACTGGCCCGCGGAGAGGTCGTCGCTGGCCCCAATGCGGGTAAAGACCCGGTCTACAATGCCGATGTGGGCGGACCGGGCGGGCACAAAGGAGCCCATCTGGGCCATGAGGACAATGAGGGCCACTTGGCGCATATAGGTGGATTTGCCCGCCATATTGGGGCCGGTGATGATGGCGCAAAGGTCCTCCCCGCTGTCCATACGGGTGTCGTTGGGGACAAAAAGCTGGGCTTTGGAGGCCTGCTCCACCACAGGGTGGCGCCCGTCGGTAATTTCAATGACGCCGCCCTGGTCCACCTGGGGCATACAGTACCCGTTCTCCGCCGCCACCCGGGCAAAGGAGCACAGCACGTCCACCTGGCCCACGGCGGCGGCGGAGCGCTGGATGTCCGAGACTTTTTCTGCCGCGGCCTGCCGAACCTGGCAAAAAATCTGGTATTCCAGGGCGGTAAGCTGATCCTGGGCATTGAGGATAGTATTCTCCATCTCCTTCAGCTCAGGGGTAATGTACCGCTCGCAGTTCACCAGGGTCTGCTTGCGGATATAAGTATCAGGCACCTGGCCGGTGTAGCTTTTGGAGACTTCGATGTAATAGCCGAAAACCTTGTTAAAGCCCACCTTCAGGGTCTTAATGCCCGTTTTTTCTTTTTCCTGGGCCTCCATGGCGGCTACCATGTCCTTGCCCCCGGTGAGAATACCCCGGAGGCGGTCCACCTCGGCATTGGCCCCGGCGCGGATAAATCCGCCCTCCCGGACAGAGAAGGGAGGCTCGTCCACAAAGGTTTCGTCAATAAGGGCCCGGAGCTGGGGGAGGTCGTCCAGGTTCTCCCGCAGTACCGAGAGAAGGGCGGAGGAGAAGGGGGTCAGGAGAAGCCGCAGGGCGGGCAGCTTACCCAGGCCCCGGCTCAGGGCCACCATGTCCCGGCCCCCGGCGGTACCGTATACCACCCGGCCAATGAGCCGCTCCAGGTCGGTGACCTCCTTCAGCTCTCTTGCCAGCTCCTGGCGGGCCACGGAATCATCCACAAGGTCGCCCACCGCCCCCTGGCGTTTTCCGATCTGGACAGGGGAGAGGAGGGGCCGCTCCAGCCAGAAGCGGATAAGCCGGTGGCCCATGGGGGTGCCCGTCTTGTCCAGCACCCAGAGAAGGCTGCCCTTCTTTTCGCCCCCCCGGAGGGTGGCGGTCAGTTCCAGGTTCCGCCGGGCCGTCAGGTCCAGCTCCATAAACTCCCCGGTGGTATAGTAGTTCACCGCCAAGAGGTGGGAAAGGTCTGTTTTCTGGGTCTCCACAAGGTAGGCCACCAAAGCCCCAACCGCTTGGGAAACAGGGCCCTCCGGCACGCCGTGCTGGGGTCCGAACTGCTTTTCCACCACCGGGGCGGCCTTGTCCGGGTCAAAGGCCCCGGCGGCTCCGGTCTCGGCACGGCAGTCCAGCCGCTGGCTCAAAAAATCCCGCAGCACCTGGTCCCGCCAAGCCTCGGGGGAGCAGACCACCTCCCGGGGGGCAAAGCGGCCCAGCTCGTTTTCCACATGCTCCCGCCAGCCCGGGCCGCTGAACCCGGTGGCGGAAACCTCTCCCGTGGAGAGGTCGGCAAAGCAAAGCCCCGCCCGGTCTCCCGAAAGGCACAGGGCGCAGAGGAAGTTGTTTTTTCCCTCCTCCAGCATGGTCTCCTCAATGACGGTGCCGGGAGTGACGATGCGGATAATGTCCCGGTCTACCAGCCCCTTCGCCTGGGCGGGATCCTCCATCTGTTCACAGATGGCTACCTTGTAGCCCTTGGCGATGAGGCGGGAGATATAGGCCTCGGCGGCGTGGTAGGGGATGCCGCACATGGGAGTCCGCTCCTCGGGAGGCAGCTTCCGGTCACGGCTGGTAAGGGTCAGCTCCAGCTCCTTAGAGGCCGTCTTGGCATCCTCATTGAACATTTCGTAGAAGTCTCCCAACCGGAAAAACAGGATACAGTCCGGGTGGTCGGCCTTGATCTTATGGTATTGGAGCATCATGGGGGTACCTTCCGCCATGGGGGCACCTTCTCTCTTTATAAATAAGCTCTTTTGCAACCGTTCTTTTCCGGGGCGTCTCCGGCAATATGCCGGAAAATAAAAATCATCTCAAATCAGATAATCCCAGCAAATAATCCGCAGAGACACGGTAATACTTTGCAACCTCCACCAGCATTGGTGCAGTCATATCCCGCTCGTTCAACTCGTATCTCTGATACCCATTGGTCGATAACCTTAGAGCCTTAGCAACCTCCGCCTGGGACAGGTTTTTTTCCTTGCGGAGCAGTCGCAGCCTTTTGGCCAAAATCTCCATAGCGTCCTCCTTGACACCACCAAACGGATGTGATATAATACAACCATACGGAGGTGTTTTTTATGTTTTCCCTTTGCCCGACCGGCTTTACGATTACGCCTTGGACAAGCGGCCGGACAATTACTTGACCGGCGGTGTGCTGGCATCAGTCCGACCAACCAGATAATCGACGCTGACGGCGTAAAAATCCGCCATCCGGCACAGCACAGAGGCCACAGGCTCCCGCTCGCCCGTTTCATACCGCTGATAGGTTCGGGCGGCGATCTTCATTTCATCGGCGGCGGCAACCTGGGTCAGCTTCTTTTCTTCCCGCAGGGCCAACAGTCGTTCCGAAAGTATGGACATCTTGTTTTCTCTCCCTTGGTCAACTAACTTTACAAATGCGCCAGGGACATGCGGCCGGACAATTACTTGACCGGCGGTGTGCTGGCATCAGTCCGGCCAACCAAATAGTCAATGGTCACACCATAAAAATCCGCCATTTTCCATAATGCGGTCACACCCGGCTCCCGCTCGCCATATTCATAGCGGCAGTATGTGCGCAGGGGAATGCCCATGCCCTTTGCAATATCCTCCTGCTTCATATGGCTTTCTTCTCTCAGCTGCTTTAACCGCTCACTTAGCGTCATAAAAATTTCTCCTCGACTTGCCCATTTGGACAATGTATAATACTATCAGGACTTGCCCATTTAGGCAAGCGTCGGAGGTGCTGTCTATCGGGCAGGCGCTTTCACGCCTGTGAGAGCTCCCACTCTCCGGGCACGAACTGGCCAAAGAACGGCTCAGCCGTTAACGGCCAGTCTGCCCCACAGCGACCAGGTGTTGGCCCCGGTAATTTCAATCTCCTGGAAGGTGCCGATCAGGGCCCCATCTCCCTCCACCACCCGCACCAGGCGGTTGCCGGGGGTGCGGGCGGTGAGGGCGTAGCCCTCCTCCTCGCATACCCCGTCCACCAGGCAGCGGACAGTCTTTCCGATGTAGGCGGCGTGCTTTTCCGCCGAAATGGCGTTTTGCGTATCCACCAGCCGCTGGAAGTTGGCCTTTTTTTCCGTCATGGGCATGGGGTTGGGCATTTTTGCTCCCGGGGTGCCCTCCCGGGGGGAATAGATAAAGGTAAAGAGGGCGTCGTAGCGGACTTCCTCAATGAGGGACAGGGTCTCCTCAAATTCCGGGGTAGTCTCGCCGGGGAACCCCACAATGATGTCGCTGGTGAGGACAATATCCGGCACCTGCTCCCGGAGCCGCTTCACCTTATCCAGATAGCCCCGGCGGTCATAGTGGCGGTTCATAGCCTTCAGCACCCGGTCGCTGCCCGCCTGGACGGGAAGGTGGAACACGGGGGCCACCTTTTCGCAGCGGCCCATGACCTCAAAGAGCTTTTGGGAGGCATCCCTGGGGTGGCTGGTCATAAAACGGATCAAAAACTCGCCTGGAATTGCGTTCACCTGCTCCAAAAGGTCGGCAAAGTCCATATCCAAGCCTAAATCCTTGCCGTAGGAGTTCACGTTCTGGCCCAGGAGGGTGATGTCCTTGTAGCCCTCCTCCACCAGCTCCTTTACCTCGGCCAGCACGTCTCCGGGCAGGCGGGACCGCTCCCGGCCCCGGACATAGGGGACGATGCAGTAGGTACAGAAATTGTTGCAGCCGTACATGATGGACACCCAGGCCTTGATGCCGTTTTGCCGCACCACGGGGATGCCCTCGGCAATGGAGCCGGGCTCGTCGGCGTTTTCAAACACCCGGCCCCGTCTGGTCAGCACCCGGTAAAGAAGCTCGGGGAACCGCCAAAGGGCGTGGGGGCCGAACACAATGTCCACATGGCGGTAGGATTCCCGGATCTTTTGGGCCACGTGCTCCTCCTGGGCCATGCAGCCGCAGAGGCAGATGATCTGTCCCGGATGGCGGCGCTTGGCGTGAACCAGCGCCCCCACGTTGCCCAGCACCCGGTCTTCGGCGTGCTCCCGGATGGCGCAGGTGTTGATGACAATGACATCGGCGGCGTTCTCGTCCTGGGTAAAGCCGTAGCCCATGCTTTTGAGGTAGCCCCGGATACGCTCGGAATCGGCCTCGTTCTGCTGGCAGCCGTAGGTGTCCACAAAGGCCAAATATTCTTTGGGCTGGGCGGCAAGCCGCTCGGCTATTTTTTCGCAGAATCCCATCTGCCGCTCTATGTCGGCGGGGGAAATGCGGGCGGTTTTCGTGTCCAAAGGAGCCCCTCCTTTTCGGGGTGTGTCTAACTGATTGATTATATCATTTTTTCTTTGGCCTTTCAAGGATAAGGCTGGAGTTTTGGGGGATTTTTTGGCGGGTGGGCCTTGTTGACCTTTCCTCTTAAAAACGATATAATAGGATATTCCAAAGAATGGGAGGCTTTGCCCATGCGCGCGGTGGTGACAAGGGTAAAAAATGCCCGTGTGGAGATCGGCGGAAAGGTCAACGGCAAGACCGACGGGGGCTTTTTGGTGCTGCTGGGCGTTGCCGTGGGAGATACCGAGGCCCAGGCCGATAAAATGGCCGACAAGGTCTGTGGCCTGCGCATTTTTGAGGATGAAAACGAGAAAATGAACCTGAACCTGGAACAGGTGGGGGGCTCGCTGCTGGTCATCAGCCAATTTACCCTCTTTGCCGACTGCAAGTCCCGGCGGCCCGGCTTTACGGGAGCTGCCCGGCCCGATACCGCCATCCCTCTCTACGAGCGGTTTATGGCCCAGTGCGAGGAGCGGGGGTTCCACGTAGAGCATGGGGAGTTTGGGGCGGATATGCAGGTTTTTTCCCAAAACGACGGGCCGGTGACCATTTGGCTGGATACAGATATCCTTTGAGGAGATTACAAAATGGAGATTCGGCACATTTATATCCCCTCTGTATTCACAAACTGCTACCTGCTGCTGGACGAGGAGCGGGGCGCACTGGCTGTTATTGACCCCGGGGACGACATTTCCGAGACCTTGCTCCGGCTCTGCGCGGACAACGGCTGGAAGCTGCGGGCTATTTTTCTCACCCACGGGCACTATGACCATGTAGGAGGTGTTTCCGCCCTGCGGCAAGCCTTTCCCGGCGTGGCTGTCTATCTTCACGCCGAGGATGCGGAGAAAGACGACCAGCTGATGCCCACCGCGGGACTGGGTCCCCTGACCCTCTGGCGGGACGGGGATGTGGTTCCTCTGGGAGCCCTTCAGGTAGAGGTTTTGCACACCCCCGGACATACTCGCGGCTCGGTGTGCCTGCGCTGCCGGGACGCCCTCTTTTCCGGCGACACCCTTTTTGCCGGGAGCATGGGCCGCACCGACTTTCCCGGCGGCAGCGAGGGGCAGATGACGGAGTCCCTCCGGCGGCTGGGCGGCCTGGAAGGGGACCTTCGGGTCTTTCCCGGCCACGGTGGGTTTTCTGCCTTGGAGCGGGAACGGCAGGAAAATCCCTATCTGCGGGAGGCGATGGGCCTATGAAGCTGTGGCTGACCTCAGACAATGTGGATTGGGATACGGAGCGGTACCATTACGCCGTGGAGCAGATGATGCTCACCCTCTTTCCCGGCGAGCGGCCCGAATATCCCGATACTCCCGTCCCCTCCTCTCTGACCGCCGAGCGCAACGCCGCTATTTTTACCCTTCACCGGGGGAAAAAGCTCACCAATATGAGCGCCCTAGTATTCCGGGAAAAGGGCTGGTATAACGGAGTGGTGCGGTTTCCCAGCGAGAAGCTGGACGAGGCCCCGGAGCTGGTTTACCACACAATCCAGCGGGCAGTAAAGCAGGCCTTTTACAACGCCGGCTCGGCCCTTTTGGGCCATGACCTGCCCTGGGGTTCCCTCACCGGGGTACGGCCCACCAAGCTGCCCACCAAGGCCATCTGGGAGGGGGCTTCCCCCGCCCAGGCCAAAAAAGAGCTGGAAAAAACCTACCGCGTTTCTCCCCTTCGGGCCGGGCTGGCGGTGGACTGTGCCGGACACAGCGTGGCGGCAAAGCGGTCCCTTAAGGGAGACGAGGTTTCCCTCTACATCGGCGTTCCCTTTTGTCCCAGCCGGTGCGTTTACTGCTCTTTCATCTCAGCGGCGGTGGACAAGTGCCTGCCCCTGGTAGCCCCCTTTGTGGAGGGGCTTTGCCGGGAAATTGAGGCCGTGGGAGGGCTGCTGAAAACCACAAGCCAGGCCATTCGTACCGTTTACATCGGCGGCGGCACCCCCACCACCCTGTCGGCGGAACAATTAGAGCAGGTGCTTTCCGCCATGGAGGCCCATCTGCCCCTTTCCCGCTGTACCGAGTTTACCGTGGAGGCAGGGCGGCCCGACACCATTACCCCTGAAAAGCTGGAAGTCCTTGCCGCCCACGGGGTAGGCCGGGTATCTGTCAATCCCCAGTCCATGAACGCCGCCGTGCTGGAACGCATGGGCCGGCCCCATTCCGGGGAGGATATTCGCAGGGCCTATGCCCAGGTCCGGGCGGCGGGGAACTTTGCCGTGAACATGGACCTTATTGCAGGACTTCCCGGCGACTCCCCCGAGGGGTTTGCCCAATCCCTGGAGGCCGTCATGGCCTTAGAGCCGGAGAATATCACCGTCCACACTCTGGCGCTGAAGAAGGGGTCCCAGCTCATGGAAAATCCCGAGGCCCTGCCCTCTGACAAGGAGGTGGAGCGTATGCTGGACGCCGCCTGGGCGGCCCTGAGGGAAAAGGGATACGTCCCCTATTACCTCTACCGGCAAAAGTATATGTCCGGCTCCTTTGAGAACGTGGGCTGGACAAAGCCCGGCTTTGAAAGTCTTTACAATATCGCCATGATGGAGGAGCTTCACTCCATTCTGGCCCTGGGGGGCGGCGGCGTGACCAAGCTCTTTTGGCCCAAAACCGGGAAAATCGAGCGGTTTGCCAACCCCAAATACCCCCAGGAGTATCTGCGGGACCTGGAAAAGCTCTGCGGCGAAAAGGCAGAGCTTGCCCCCCTTCTGCTGGAAGCGAAAGGAGACTGATTTATGGCCTATCAACTGCAAGACATCAACACCCGCGTCCGCGCCGACGCCCCCGCTTTTCTGGCGGAGTGCGATGAGAATTACCACAAGCGGGTGGTGGAAGCCGCCGATAAGATCGTAGAGCGGATGACCGCTTCTCCCATTGTCCTTTTGTCCGGCCCCTCAGGGTCGGGAAAAACCACCACCGCCCTGAAAATTGAGGAGGAGCTGGAAAAGCGGGGCATCAACACCCATACGGTCTCTCTGGACAACTACTTTATGACCCGGGACCCGGCCACCGCCCCCCGGACCCCCGACGGGCAGTACGACCTGGAATCCCCCCTGTGTCTGGATATGCCCCTGCTGGACGAGACCTTTACCCGGCTGAGCGGAGGAGAGGAGGTCATCATTCCCCACTTTGACTTCTCCCGCCAGCTTCGGGACACCTCCCGGGGCCGGCCCCTAAAGCTGGAAAAGAACGAGATTGCCATTTTTGAAGGCATCCACGCCCTGGGCCCCGGCATCGCGGGACCCCACCCGGAGGCCACCCGGCTCTATATCTCCGCCCGGTCCAATGTAGTGGAGGACGGCGTGGTGAAGTTTAAGGGCACCTGGATGCGCCTTACACGGCGGGCCGTCCGGGACTACAATTTCCGGGGCAACGACATTGAGTTTACCCTCTCCATGTGGGCCAATGTCCGCCGGGGGGAAAAGCTCTATATCTCCCCTTACAAAAACACCGCCCACGTCATAGTAGATTCCTCCCTGCCCTACGAGGTCCCGGTAATGAAAAATTACGCCCTGCCCCTTTTGAAAGCGGTGCCCGAGGAAAACCAGCGGCGGGCGGAGCTTTTGGAGCTGATCGCCGCCTTTGACGATTTTGAGCCTGTGGACCCGGACCTGGTGGCGAAAAGCTCCCTCCTGCGGGAGTTCATCGGCGGCGGAAGCTACCACTACAAATAAGTCTTTCCCTTCATTAAAACAAAGGAGATGTTTCCATGTCTGACTGTACCCACGACTGCTCCTCCTGCGGCGAAAGCTGCGCCGAGCGCACCGAAAACTTTGACCCCCGGGCCAAGGCCAACCCCCATTCCAACGTAAAAAAGGTCATTGCCGTCATGTCGGGCAAGGGCGGCGTAGGCAAGAGCCTGGTCACCGCCTCTCTCGCCGCCGCCGTTCAAAAAAGCGGCAGGCAGGCCGCCGTGCTGGACGCGGACATTACCGGCCCCTCCATTCCCAAGGCGTTCGGCGTTCACGAGCGGGCCATGGGGGACGACGAGGGCATCTATCCCGCCGTTACTCCCACCGGGCTGAAGCTCATGAGCCTGAACCTGCTGGTGGAGAACGAGTCCGACCCTGTGGTCTGGCGGGGCGCACTCATTGCCGGGACGGTCAAGCAGTTCTGGTCAGACGTGCAGTGGGGCGATGTGGACTTTATGTTTGTGGATATGCCCCCCGGAACGGGGGACGTGCCCCTTACGGTATTCCAGTCCCTGCCTGTGGACGGCATCCTTGTGGTCACCTCCCCCCAGGAGCTGGTGAGCATGATCGTGGAGAAGGCCGTCAAGATGGCGGAGATGATGGACGTTCCCATTCTGGGTCTCATTGAGAATTACAGCTATTTCCAGTGTCCGGACTGCGGCAAGGAGCACAAAATTTTTGGCGAGAGCCATTTGGAGGAAATCGCGGCGGCCCACAGCATCCCTGTCCTGGCCCGGCTGCCCATAGACCCGGCCCTGGCAAGAGCCTGCGACAGCGGGATGGTGGAGCATCTGGAGCGCAATTATTTGGAGGATGTGGCAAAGGGCCTGTAACTCCTTTTTTCCCTCAAAAAGAACACCGCCGCCCCTATGGGGCGACGGTGTTTTGCTGTTGTATGGCGCGTAATTCCGCCAGTTGGTCCTCCTTGGTCCAGGGGGCCTGGTGCCCGGGAAGGGCCAGGCTGTAGTCCAGCTCCTCCAAAAAGGAAAGCAGGCTATTCAGCTTTTGGGCGTCATAGCCCCCATCCAGCCCATAGTAGTCTCCGCTCTCTCCATCTCCCACCGCCAGGGCCTTTTCCTCCGGAATGTAAACAAAAAGCCCGTCCTCGGAGTGGGGCGTACTCAGGGGAAGGAGCCGGCAGGTAACCCCCCCCAGGTCGATGTCCACCGGGCCGTCCATTTCCATGTCGGCGGTCTCTACCCGGATGTCCTCCGGGTCGCTGTACTCCCGGCGGATGCAGTCGGCGCAGGCCTGGATGTCCTCTCCGGTGCGGAGCCGCTCCTCTATGGACGCCTCGTCCCAGCTCCAGTCCCGGACCCGACGAAGAACCCGGTTGGTGGCCCGGGTGGCGATGGTCAGCCCCTTTACCGCCCGAAGTCCAAAGGTGTGGTCCCAGTGCCAGTGGGTCAGCACGGTAATGTCGGGGGTGGGATGCCCCGCCGCCTTCAGCGCGGCGTAAAAGGCTTTCACATGACGGGGCGAGTTCCCCGCATCCACCGCCAGTCGCAGCCTGTCCCCCCGGATATAGTAGAGAAAGGGCCTGTCCCGGCCTGTGAAGTCCTCCCCCGGAAAGCAGTAAACCCGGTCTGTAACCCGAAGCAGCTCTCCCGCGTCCTCCTCCGGCTGGGGAGGCTCCTTCTCCTGGTGGAATTTCTGGCTCTCCATCACCGCCAACTCGTCGCAGCGGTTGTTGAACTCGTTGTCTGCGTGGCCCTTGACCCAGTGGAGGTTCACCGTGTGGACCTGGCACAGCTCCAAAAGCCGCTCCCAAAGGTCCGGGTTCAGGGCGGGTTTTTTGTCCGGCTTTACCCAGCCCTTGGCCTTCCACTTTTTGGCCCAGCCCTTTTCCAGAGCGTCGATGACATATTTGGAATCGGAGTAAAGCTCCACAATGCACGGCTCTTTCAGGGACTCCAGCGCTGTGATGACCCCGGTGAGCTCCATGCGGTTGTTGGTGGTCTGCGCCTCCCCGCCGGAGAACTCCCGCTTAAACTCCCCATATAGGAGGATGGCCCCCCAGCCGCCGGGGCCAGGGTTCCCGGAGCAGGCCCCGTCGGTGTAGATGGTGACAGTTTTCAAGTGTTCCTTCCTCCCGTCCTTGCTGGCCTTCCCCCCCTGTGGGGGAAGGCTTTTTACTCCCAAGGCCCTTTTTCCTGCTCCCGGCGCTCCTCCCGGGCCGCGCTCCATTGGGCCGCACGGGTGATCCCACGGCCCATGAGGGCCAGAAACCAGAGAAACAGCCCAATCCCGAACACAATCATCATGCTCTCCGGGGAATACCGCCTGTTGAATCGGGCCCGGTAGGCCGCCCAGTACTCCCTGTCAAGCTGAAGATACGTCTCTATGTCAAAGCCCCCAGTCTCCCTCCAGCCCATACCGATCTCATACATTTGGCGCTCCTGTGCGTCGTGCTCCGCCTTGACCGTCTGATACTGCCGCTCTAAGACGTAAAATTCCGCAAAGCTGAGCAGAAAGCCCACCAGACAGACCAGTCCCAGACCCCAAAAGCCAAGCTGTTTTTTCACAGTTCCCTTAGAATCTCCTTCCGCTTTTCCTCGTATTCCTCGGGGGTAATGAGGCGCTGGTCGTAAAGGGACTGGAGCTTTTTCAGCCGCTCCTCGGCGGTTTCCGCAGGGGCCTCCCCATCGTCCTCAATTTCAATATTGGGGCCGATGTAGCCCTTGCCAAAGGCATGATAAAAATTTATTGCCGTGATGGCCACCGCCACCCCCGTCCAAAGAAGGCCAAAAGGCCCAAAGGAGGGGATGACCACAAAAAAGCCGATGCAGATAAAGATTGCGCCCACTACGCCGCCCAGGATGGACTGGGCCTTGCTGGGCCGGTAGGTTACTCTCCGTCTCATTCCGGCTTCTCCTGGGCTGTCTCCGCCTCAGTCCCGGAGGCGGGTTCCTCCGGCTCCTCCTCATGGTCGGTGCGGGCGATGGAGATGACCTTCACGCCCTCGGCCAGATTCATCAGCTTCACGCCCTGGGCTCCGCGGCTGTAGCAGTTGATGTCGGCGCAGGCCATGCGGATCATAACGCCGGCGTCGTTGATGATGAGAAGGTCATCATCGTCGCTGACCACCTTGACCCCTACCAGGGGGCCGGTCTTATCGGTGACCTGGTAGCCCTTCATGCCGTAGCCGCCCCGCTTCTGGGGTCCCTCACCCCGGATGTACTCGTCCATCTCGGTGCGCTTGCCGTAGCCGTTCTCGCTGACGATGAGCACATAGCGGCCCCGCATAGCCCGGGCCGCGCCGATGACGTAGTCATTGGGCCGCAGGCGAATGCCCATAACGCCGTAAGCGTCGCGGCCCATGCAGCGCACATCGGACTCCTGGAAGCAGATAGACATACCCTGGTGGGTCACCAGCAGGATGGCCTGGTCTCCGTCGGTCTCCCGGACGGCGATGAGCTCATCGTCGGGGGCCATGGTGATGCAGCGGATGCCCGCCTTCCGGGCGGTAAAGAGGGAGGACAAATCCACCCGCTTTACGGTGCCCTTCCGGGTGACCATCACAAGATAGCGGGTATCTTCGGTGGGCTCCCGGTTTTCCAGGTGGATCATAGTGGTGACCTTCTCGTCCGCCTCCAGGGGCAGCACATTGATGATCGCCGTCCCCTTGGCGGTGCGGCTGGATTCGGGAATCTGATAGCCCTTCTTCCGGTGCACCTTGCCCTTATTGGTGAAGAACATGATGAAATCGTGGGTGGAGGCGGTAAAGACCGTATCCACATAGTCCTCCTCCTTGGTGGCCATGGCGGTAATTCCCTTGCCGCCCCGCTTCTGTGCCTTATAGGTAGAGGCGGGCAGGCGCTTGATGTAGCCCCCGGCGGTAAGGGTAAAGACGCACTGCTCCTCCTCGATGAGGTCCTCGATGTCGATCTCGTCCTCCACGTCCTGAATTTCCGTCTTCCGCTCGTCGCCGTACTTGTCGGCGATGGCCTGGAGCTCCTCCTTCAAGATGCCCTTTACAAGACCGTCGTCGGAGAGGACCTGCTGGTAGTAAGCGATCTTCTCCTCCAGCTCCTTATATTCGTTCTCCAGCTTCTCCCGGTTCAGGCCCTGGAGGGAAATGAGGCGCATATCGCAGATGGCCTGGGCCTGCACATCGTCCAGGCCAAAGCGCTCCATGAGCCGCTCCTTGGCGTTGTCATAGGAGGAGCGGATAATTTTAATGACCTCGTCAATGTTGTCCTGGGCAATGAGGAGACCTTCCAGCAGGTGGGCCCGCTCCTGGGCTTTCTTCAGGTCAAAGCGGGTCCGGCGGACGATGATCTCCTCCTGGAATTTCAGGTACTCGTCAATAATCTGCCGGAGGGACAGAATCCGGGGCTGCTTCTGGTCGTCCACCAGGGCCAGCATGATAATAGAGAAGGAGCTTTGAAGCTGGGTCTGGGCAAAGAGGCGGTTGAGCACCACCTGGGGGTTGGCGTCCCGCT
>CANDEE010000007.1 GCA_947383685.1 uncultured Pseudoflavonifractor sp. | reverse complement strand
GGGGATACAGAATGATACGGCCTATGGGGAGCGTTATCAAATTGTTATCAAAAGAAGGACACAAAACCGTCTATCCCTTGTGCCGCAACGGGTTCAGGAATTGGAAAACTCATTCCCACTCAATGGTTCCCACAGGCTTGGGCGTTAAATCGTAGAGAACGCGGCAGATGCCAGGGACTTCCTTCAAAATACGGTCGGTGATGGTTTTCAGCACAGGCCATGCAATCTCGGGAACGGTGGCGGTCATAGCGTCCACCGTGTTCACTGCCCGGATAATGACAGGCCAGTCATAGGCACGCTTGCCTTCCCGTACGCCGGTAGCCCGCATATCGGGTACCACTGTAAAGAATTGCCATACCCGGTCGGCAAGTCCCGCTTTGGCAAACTCCTCCCGCAGAATGGCGTCAGACTCCCGCAAAGCTACCAGGCGGTCACGGGTAATTGCCCCCAGGCAACGGACGCCCAGACCGGGACCGGGGAAGGGCTGACGCTCCACCATAGAAACAGGTAGGCCCAGTGCCTTACCCACTTCCCGTACTTCGTCCTTAAAAAGCAGACGGACAGGCTCCACCAGCTCAAACTTCATATCCTCGGGAAGGCCGCCTACATTGTGATGCGCCTTTACCCCATCGCTCTCCAAAATGTCGGGATAAATCGTTCCTTGGGCCAGAAAGTCGATCCCCTCCAGCTTCCGGGCCTCCTCGTCAAATACCTTGATAAATTCTCCGCCGATGATTTTCCGCTTCCGCTCCGGCTCATCCACCCCAGCCAGCATATCAAGGAACCGGTCTGTGGCATCCACATAGATCAGGTTGGCGTCCAACTGGTTGCGGAATACCTCGATGACTTGCTCACTTTCACCCTTCCGCATCAGGCCGTGGTTCACATGGACGCACACCAACTGCTTGCCGATGGCTTTGATAAGCAAAGCGGCCACTACCGAAGAATCCACACCGCCGGACAAAGCCAGCAGGACCTTCTTATCTCCCACTTGCGTCCGAACTTCTTTTATTTGCTCTGCAATAAAGGCTTCTGCCAATTCAGGGGTACTGATTCGCTTCATGTCCGCAGGACGTACGTTGTTCTGCATTTTCGATCCCTCCATCCTCTTTTGTTTATGGGTTTACTCAAATTCCACCGTAGCGGGGGGCTTGGATGTAATGTCATAGAGCACCCGGTTAATATGAGGCACCTCGTTGACGATGCGGACACTGACCCGATCCAGCACCTCATACGGAATACGCGTCCAGTCTGCTGTCATAAAGTCGGCTGTGGTCACGCTGCGGAGCGCCACGGCGTAATCATAGGTCCGCCCGTCCCCCATGACTCCCACCGAGCGCAGATTGGTGAGTACGGCAAAATACTGGTTCATGGAGCCTTCTAGATGGGCCTTTGCCACCTCATCCCGGAAGATGAAATCAGCAAGGCGCAGCATATCCAGCTTATCCTTGCGTACCTCCCCGATCACCCGGATAGCAAGTCCCGGTCCCGGAAAGGGCTGGCGCATAACCAGATACTCTGGCAGTCCTAATTCCCGTCCCAGCTGACGGACCTCATCCTTAAAGAGCATTCGCAGCGGCTCTATGATTTCCTTAAAGTCTACGTAATCAGGAAGGCCTCCCACATTATGATGACTCTTAATAACGGCAGCGTCCCCGGCGCCTGATTCGATCACATCGGGGTAAATGGTTCCCTGGACCAGATAGTCCACCTGGCCGATTTTTCTGGCCTCCGCTTCAAAAACCCGGATAAACTCCTCCCCGATGATCTTCCGCTTCTGTTCCGGCTCGGTAATGCCTGCCAGTTTGGAGAGAAAAAGGTCCTCGGCATTTGCTCGGACAAAATTGACGTCCCATTTGGCAAAGGCCTGCTCTACCTCATCCCCTTCGTTAAGGCGCATCAGACCATGATCCACAAAAACACAGGTGAGTTGATTGCCTACCGCTTCGGCCATCAAGGCTGCGGCCACAGAGGAGTCTACCCCGCCAGAGAGCGCCAGCAGAACCCGCCCGTCCCCAACCTTTTCCCGAAGCTGGCGAATCGAGGTTTCCTTGTAATCCTCCATCGTCCAGTCGCCCTTGGCCTTGCAGACCTCATAAAGAAAATTGCGAATCATGGCAGTTCCGTTCTCTGTATGGTTCACTTCAGGATGAAACTGGACTCCATAGAATCCCCGGCTTTCGTCACAAATGGCCACATTGGGGCAGGCGTCTGAATGAGCTACCAGCGAGAAGCCGTCGGGGACCTTCTCCATATAGTCTCCGTGGCTCATCCAGGAGACCCCCTTCTCAGGTAGGCCGCGAAACAGCTTGCAGGAGGTATCAAAAAAGGTTTCCGTCTTTCCATACTCCCGGGCGCTGTCGCTCTGGGCAGCGGTAACTTTGCCGCCCAAATTGTGGGCGAGGAGCTGACAGCCATAACAAATGCCCAGAATGGGCACTCCCCAACTGAAAATTTCGGGATTCACTTGGGGAGAACTGGATTCGTACACACTGTTAGGTCCTCCAGTAAAGATAATACCAATAGGCGCCATAGCTTTCAATTTCTCCAGAGGTGTAGTATAGGGCTTTACTTCACAGTAGACCCCACACTCCCGCACCCGCCGTGCGATTAGCTGATTGTATTGCCCCCCAAAGTCCAGCACAAGGACCTTTTGATGCGCCATATCCAGGACCACCCTTATTTTCTTTAATGGTAATAGGGACCGCGAATGGCACTTTTGCCATCTAAGGTACCGGGAACCTCCGTCTGACGTATGGGTTCATGCTCCGGGTCCACCGACCACAGGAGGTTGTCCATTTCTCCCTGCTCAAAATACAGGCACTGCTCTGGCTTCTCCACATCCCGTACTGGGAGAAAGACCGACAGCTTCACCGCCCGGTGCCCACACTGAGGACACCGATAGGCAGTTATGCCGCAGGCGTACATTCCCGTCGGTATATCCGCCTTCCTGTCCACAGGGACTAAATGCTTTTTATAATATTCCGGCTCCTCATGACGCACATAGTGCCCCACCGTCATGGTGGGCAGTGCATAGAGCTGGCGACAGACAGTTTCCATTTCGCTGGTGCATTCGCTGCACCAATCATCGTGGAATTTCTCCCGTAGGTTCCGAAACAGTCCCATTTCAGCGGGCCTCTGCCCCGGCACCAGCAGCCCGAAGGGCCTCCACCATCATGTCAGCCTTGGAAATACCTGTAAGGATATAATCGCTATCCATCCGCCAACGCTTATTGGAGGTAAAGGTGTTGACCCGGATGGTCATTCCATCTACGGTAAATAGAAAACTGACCCGGCTGCTGCCTTCCAGGAAGCCGGCTCCGCCGCGGCCGTCATCCACCCAGACCTTAGTGATTTGGCTGGCGGGACGAACATAAACCTTGCCGGGGTTCCAGCGGAACAAAATTGCAATCTGTCCCTTGTTCAGGTCCACCGCCACTGTGCAGCCGTCCGCATTGAAGGTCTGGTTCCGGGTAAAGCCCTGACTATCCAGCTCCGCCAGCTTCTTTTTCTTGGTGTTGTCATAGACCTTGCGGCCCAGAAAGGACCACCAGAGGATGGCCAAAAAGAAACCTACCATCGCCAGAATCATCCCAAATTGATTCGGTAGGACAACGCCTAAAGCCAGAGATAGAACCAGCACAAATATAGGTCCGAAAACGTTCAAAAGCAGGTAAATAACATTAATTTTTTGCAGCTTTTCCTCTGTCACCATGTTCCGTTTCCTTCTCTCATAAAAATTTATTCCCATTCAGGCTTTTTCTTTTTAACAGAAAAATAAGCCTCGAACAGTCCCAGTTTGGAGCCCAGCATATGGAACAGGGGAAATGTGATGACCACCGTCAGAAGCTGGACCATCAGCTTGGGTGTCTCAAATGCCTGTTCCTCGCTTATTACCGCCGTATTCCCAACCATATCTATGTAAAAATCAGTGCGGCTTAAAGGCTCGCTGAATTCAATCTGATTCAGAAAGGTTTCGTTTGATGTCAGGTCCTCATATACTACCCGGCCCAGGGGTAAAATCTTATCCGAGGAAAAGTAATCGTTCCCTCCTACCTCCTGAACGCTCTCGTCGTTGATCCAAGCCGCTACCAGCTCCCCCGAGGGCAGGGTGAGAGCTTGAAAATATTTTCCGCCATAATAGCCGCTCCCTCGGTTACGGTACTGGATGCCAGGAGACACCACGGTAAAGGTATCGTGACCCAAAAGGTCCTCTACACTTTGCACCCGAAAGGCATCTTCCCCGGCCTGTCCGCCGATTTCGCCATCCACAGGCTTGTGTGCCTCCAAATGCCGCTCATAGATAGGAACGGTAATCAGCTCAGTCAGTTTTCCCGTTCCCATGGCCAGCAGCACACTGAGAAGCAAGCACAGCCAAGCGTCAAAGCTCAAATAACGTCGCCGCATAATTGCTCACCTTCACCTATTTTACGTTTTTTTATTATACAAAAGAATCCTAATATTGACAAGCCCCTTATTACCCTGTCCGAAACTTTATTCTCATATTTTTCTCCAGAGCAGGCCATACTGAACCAGAGACATTTTGGGGAGGTCTAACTACATGGTCATCGCCTTTGTCCGCACCATCATCCTCTATTTGCTCATCATTGCCGGTATCCGCCTGATGGGAAAGCGGCAGGTTGGTGAGCTGGAACCTTCTGAGCTGGTGCTGGCCCTTATCATTGCTGACTTGGCAGCAGTTCCCATGCAGGATTTTGGAATTCCCCTTCTTTCGGGGGTCATCCCCATCCTTACCCTACTCGCTATCACCATGATTATCTCCGTCCTTTCCATGAAAAGTGTAAAGTTCCGGGCCCTTCTTTGCGGCCGCCCTTCCATCATCGTGGAGAACGGCAAGCTGAAGCAGGCGGAAATGAAAAAAAATCGTTTTACGGTAGACGAACTGATGGAAGAACTCCGAATGAAGGGAGTTACCGACATTTCTACGGTAAAATATGCCATTTTGGAAACAAACGGTCAAGTCTCGGTTCTCCCCTTCTCGGAGCAAAAGCCCCCTGTCGCCAAGGATATGGACGTAGTCTCCGAGGAGGCTGGCCTGCCCCTTGTCATCATCAACGACGGGCGGGTGCTGGACCACAACCTGAAGCTCCGGGGTTTCGAGGAAAACTGGCTGGAAAAGCAACTCAAGGCTCATGGAGTCAAGCGACCGGATCAGGTCTACCTTCTTACTGCCGATGAACTGGGCCGGGTCTACTTTGCCTCTAAAGAGGAGGAAAAATGAAACGAATTATAATTGCAGTGTCGCTTCTTTTGCTGACCTTTGCCGCTACGCTGAGTCATAGCTTTTATATATCTTCCTTTACCGGAGAGCTTACTACGCTTTTGGAGGCGGCCGAAACAAAGGCGGAGGAGAGCGACTGGAGCTCCGCCTGGGACTTGACGCAAACCGCCCATGAAAAATGGGACGCCAAAGGTGCTTATCTCCATATTCTGCTTCGGCACAGCGAAACGGACAGTGTATATACTGGCTTTCGGGAGGTCTCCGAGTTTATTCAATGTCAGGAGGGCGGAGAATATTCCGCTGCCAACGCCCGTCTTATTGCGGAACTGGAACTGCTGTCCGAAGCGGAACAGCTTACGCTGCGAAACGTCCTATAACGCAAAAACACAGGGACCTACCGCCCCCTGTGTTTTTGTTTTTTCTTCTCTTGGCGGAGCCGAAACTTTCGTTCCGCCTCCGCCTCCCGTTCCTCACGGCTCTTTTCCCGACAGGCTTCCTTCTTCTCTGCCCTTTGGAGCTTCATGGCCTCCTGGGCTTTGGTTCCCATGGGCGGACCTGAGAGTGTTTTTGTCGCATTTCTTCTGGCCCGCTTAGGATTGAGTTTTATTTTTGTATCTCTTTCAACAGTCATAACAGGTGAGAAGCTCAGCTCCCGCCAGTGAAGCAGCAGAGCATCGTAGACCTCGTAGTCCCTTGGCTCCGCACCAAAGGTGAGCTTACAGACAGAATATCCTTCCTCTGTCCAGCGCTCATAAAGGCCCACCCAAAAAGGATCCTCGAAAAAGACTGTAATCGTGCAGGCATTGTATTCCATATAAAGTCCTCCTTTTGTTTGCGTCACGGAGAAGGGACAACCAAGGAGGCAGGTTACTGACAGTATCCTATTTCAGAATACCGCACCCGGACTACCCAACCGGGCCGTGTTTTTATCTCCGCGTATTCACTTGTTGAGTTTCATCACCACCGAAATCATTATATCTTCTTCACAAACATCCGTCAAGGGGAAGCGCTTGTCTCTATTTGCTTTCTGTGATATAATCGCTCCGTAGAAAGGAGCGATTATATGAGTATTCTCTATGAAATAGCTTCGATCCCGTTGACAGTATTGATCATCATTGTCTGCTTGGTTCTCCCCGTTATTCTTACGATTTGCAATCTTTACAATCTCTGCTCTAAGGTCCCCTTCCACGAGCAGGCAATAGACCGCTGCACCTTTCTTTTGGGGCCATTCCTCATGTGGCTCCTATGGCAATTCTGGTCTGCCCCCGATTGGGATGTGCCCCTCTATACCTACATTGAACCTTATTTTCACACACCGTTGGCCTCTTGGCATATGCCGACCATTTTGACTCTTTTGGCCTGGGCCTTGCTTAGCTTTTGGCTTGTTCGTATTTCGGGAAAACCTCTGCCCCCTCTACCCACAGTGCTTTGCATATCCGGACTGGAGACAGGGGCATTTTTAGCCGTCGTCTTTATTGTCCAGCTATTGCCCCACTTGACAGAGGGGCTTTGGCTTCCTTTTGATACCTTCTATATGGTCTTATTTCCACTGAATTACCTTCTCACCGTTCCCCGGCTCCTACGGCAGGTTATTCAAAAACAGATTACCCGGTTAGAGGCGGCGCCCCCCGATTCCGGCAAGCGTTTTGTTTGCCTCTGCCACCGGGTTCTTTCCCGTAGCCGGAGTTGGGTACTTGCAGGTTTTCTTTTGGCCCTCCCCCTACTGGCTGTTTTGCTGGGTATTTTGATTCTTTTTGGCCAGGCTCCTGATGCTGCAGTTCGAGCCTTTACCGAAACCAGTGACTGGGCTTTATCCCAGAAAATATCGCCGCCGCCCATAGAATATGACGGCCACTATCTTTGTACTGTTGCGGTAGGTGGCCACCCGAAGCTGGTCAAACCCACCCGGTATGGCGTCCGCCACGGAAAACGTATCGTCGTCAACCGGCAGCTCTGTGTTGCCAACGCCTTTGAGCAGCTTATCATGGAGCGGTCGCCCCGGCTTCACCGGGCAGTGCGGAGCTTCTATGATACCCACGGTTATCCACTCTCCCAAAAGCTGACTACACCCTTCCGGGCTGATGTGACCTACCTCTTGATGAAGCCCTTGGAGTGGTTCTTTCTCCTTTGCCTTTATACCTTTGACCCTAAGCCGGAAAACCGCATCGCCATACAGTATACCGGAAAATAAAAAAGACCCTGCCTGAAGTCAGGCAGGGTCCTTTTTATTCTCTTATTTTTCCTGCAAGAGTTTGTTCAGTTCGCTCATAAAGGTGCTGATGTCCTTAAACTGTCGATAGACCGAGGCAAAACGCACATAGGCTACCTCGTCCACCTCCTTGAGCCGGTCCATAACCATCTCACCGATTTGCTCGGAAGGCACCTCCCGGTTCATCTCGTTCTGGAGAATCTGCTCAATTTCGGCCACAATTTTCTCCAGCGTCTCGAAAGGCACAGGCCGTTTTTCACAAGCCCGGATCATACCGTTAAGAAGCTTGCTGCGGTCAAAGCTCTGGCGGCTGCCATCCTTCTTGATAACCACCACAGGAAGGGTTTCCATCACCTCAAAGGTGGTGAATCTCTTGTGGCAGGAAAGACATTCCCGGCGGCGGCGAATACTGGCACCGTCTTCGGCTGGGCGGGAGTCTACTACCTTACTGTCCAGATAGCCGCAAAAGGGACATTTCATATTCAGCACGCTCCTATGTATGGTAGGATAAATTATTATACCACAGGGAAAGTGTTTTGACCAGCCCCTATGTCAAATTTTGCCGCTGTTTTGCCGCCCAAAGAGTATTTTCCATCAGGGCCGCTCGTGTCATAGGACCCACGCCGCCGGGAACCGGGGTAAGATAGGCTGCTTTCTCCGAGACAGCGGAATAGTCCACGTCGCCACACAGCTTTCCATCCTCGTTCCGGTTCATGGCTACGTCTACTACCACAGCGCCATCTTTTACCATGTCTGCGGTGATAAGTCCAGGTTGGCCCACAGCCGCCACCAAAATATCCGCCTGACGGCAGTGTTCCGCCAGATCAAGGGTTCGAGAATGACACACTGTGACAGTGGCGCTGCGCCGCAGGAGCAACAGGGCCATGGGCTTACCCACGATATTGCTCCGGCCCACTACCACCGCCCGCTTTCCAGCCGGGTCAATGCCATACTCATCCAACAAATCCATCACCCCGGCAGGGGTACAGGGGAGAAAGCCGGGGCGTCCAATCAGCAGATTCCCGGCGTTCAGGGGATGGAAACCGTCCACATCCTTAGCTGGGTCGATGGCTTGAATGACCGTCTCCTCATCCAGATGCTTTGGCAGGGGAAGCTGCACCAAAATGCCGTCGATGTCCTCCCGGCCGTTCAGTGTTTCTACCAGTTCCAAAAGCTCCTCCTGGGTAGTAGTTTCCAAAAGGGCATATTCCTCGCTATAAAAGCCACACTCCTCACAGTCCTTGCGCTTGCTGGTTACATAGACTCGGGAAGCGGAGTCGTTGCCAACCAGCACTACTGCCAGGCCGGGCCTCCGGGGAAGCTGGATGGCTTCCTTCCGGACCTGCTCCTTGATTTTCGTCGCCAGAGCCTTTCCGTCAAGTCTCGTCATGCCCGTCTCCTTTCGCTTCCCTCAAAATGCTCTCCAAATCCAGATCGTCCGCTTGTGCTCCTGTATTAAGCTTCTCGGCTGGTTCGACCGGAATTTTCTTCTCCCCTGCTTTTGCTGCCATGGCCTTCCGGACCGCCACCTGCCGCCCCCAGAGCTCCCTTGGGTCATGAGGACGGCTAAGCTGAACAATCAGCATTACCACCCCCACCACAGCGGAGAGAATCGCCAATACCTGGGACACCCGAAGGCCGGTGGAGAAAAAGTACAGGCTGTCCGTACGCAGTCCCTCAATCCAGGCCCGCCCCAAGCCATACCAGGCAATATAGCTCCAAAAGAGCTGCCCGTCAAACTTTCTGTGCTTAGCAACCACAAGGGCAAGCAGCGAAAAACCCACTAAGTTCCATAGAGATTCGTAAAGAAAGGTAGGATGGACTTCCATATACTGGTAGACTCCGTCAACCGTATCGTAAATACCCATCCGCCAAGGTAAATCGGTAAGGGCACCATAAGCTTCCACATTCACAAAGTTTCCCCAGCGGCCCACTGACTGCCCAATGAGCAGGCCAAACACGCCCAAATCCGCCAGAGACAGGAACCGGATGCCCCGCTTTTTGCAAAAAACCAACGCCACAACAATGGCCATAATGACGGCTCCATAAATGGCAAGTCCGCCATCCCAAATACGGACCATTTTGCTGAATTCCAACTTCCCATCTGCATTTCGGTAAAGGTCCAGATAAAAAATGATGTAGTAGAGCCGCGCCCCGATAATGCACAGGGGCACGGCATAGAGAAGCAGGTCTACAATGTCATCCTGCTCAATTCCATAAGTGTCGGCTTTTCGGCTACAGTATGTCACCGCCATCAAAAAACCGGCGGCAATAATAATACCGTACCAGTGAATAGGCCAGCCAAAAACACGAAAGGCAATATCCTTTACAGATATTGATAGCCCAATCCCCGGAAAGGAAACCACACTCATTCTGCTCCCTCCTTCGGTCTGATTACCGCCAGAGTAGATTTTTCGCGGGTCGCTGCCCGACGAATGCACGCCTCCACGTCAGCTCTGGTGATTGCTTCAAAGCACTGCGGGAAAGCAAAATAATCATAGCCGTTAAAATGGGCCATGGCCTGGCTCACACAGATATTTTCAAAAGAGTTCAGACTACGGACCATATAGCCGTAAGCTGCCTTTTTGAGCCGCTGAAACAGTCCCTCGTCTATTCCCTCTCGACCGATGCGTTCCGCCTCAGCCAACACAGCGGTATGAACCGCTTCCGGGTCCCGGCTTTCCCCGCCTGCACAGAGGAAGGCTGCACCGGGATAAGCTTCGCTGCCATAGGCAAAGCTCTCGTTAATAAGCCCCTCGCTATAAAGCCTGGTATAGAGCGGGCTGGAGGTGCCCAGCAGGACCTCGCAGGCCAGATTGCCTGTCAGCTCCCACTTGAGCCACTCCTCCCCTTTTGTAGGCGGCGTATCTTTAAAGCCAATCTGGAAAATGGGGACAGAAACAGCCATAACCTTTTCCCAGCAGCCTTTATGCGCCTTAGGCTCCTCCGCTTTTCCATGGTCACGTTCTACTGGAGGGTGTCCCTGCGTGGGCAGGACCTCCCGGGCGATGGCAGCTATTTGTTCCGGGTCCACATCCCCCGCCATGCACAGGACCATATTTCCCGGGTCATAGAAGGCCCGGTGGCACAGGTTCAGAGTGTCGGCGGTAATCTCCGCAATAGATTCTACCGTTCCGGCAATATTTACCTGGATGGGACTGTGGGCGTATAATCCCTCCAGCATCCCGTAAAACACCTGGGTTTCCGGTTCATCGTCCCCCATACGGATTTCTTGCCCAATGATGCCTTGCTCCTTGTCCACACTCTCTTGAGTATAGTAAGGAATGGAAACAAAGGAAAGGAGAATTCTCAGGTTTTCCTCAAACTTTTCCGTACTTTCAAAGTAGTAACCCGTCATAGACGTGGAGGTAAACGCATTAGGCGATGCTCCATTGGCTGCCAAATCCTGAAGGGCGTTTCCATCCTCAGTGTCAAAGGTCTTGTGTTCTAAAAAATGTGCCACTCCGGCGGGAGTGTCCAGCCACTTTCCGTCCAATTTAAAGCGCATATCCATTCCACCATAATGGGTGGCAAAAAAGGCATAGCTCTTTTGAAATCCCGGTTTGGAGGCCACATAGATGTGAAGACCATTATCCAGTACCGTGTGGAAAACCTGTTCCCCTACTTGTTCATACCGCTTTTTTTCCATGCTCATGCCTCCATTCCTTTCAGGAAATAGACCGTATCCAGACTGAGAGCTTTGGCAGCTTCAATTGCGGCTTCCACTGGAACGGTTTCCACCGCCTGAGCCAGCTCCTGGGGGCTTTGGGTCAACCCCACTGCCGCCTGGGCCTGCCACCAGTCTTCCTGACGTCCCTGGCTGTCCAGCGTGGTAAGCAGGGAACTGACCGTATACCTCCTGGCTCCGTCAAGCTCCCAAGGTTCAAATTCTCCCCGTCGGCAGGCTTCCAACTGGGCCATAATCTCATCCTCCGCCCTCTGTTTGTTGCCAAATTCCACTCCAGAGGAAACCAACATAACCCCTTTATAGCGGTCAATGGAGGAACTGGCATAATAACACAGGGACAACTTTTCGCGGACATTGAGAAACAGCTTGGCGGTAGTTGTGCCACCAAAGAGGGCATTGCACAGCACCAAAGCGGGATATTGAGGGCTTCCCACAGCAATTCCGCCTGTGCGGAAGCCCATGGATAACTTACCTTGGGCCACGTCCAGGCTCTCCGCAACCTGGCGGACTGTCTCAGCCTGGGGAATAATTACCGTTTCTGAAACGGTATATCCTCCCTCCCGCGGAATCCCGTCCAGGGCCTTTTGCAGGATAAAACACACCTGGTCAGGCTCTGCTGAGCCGCAATAATAGAGCTCCAGGCGGGAGTGGGCCAAAAGAGTCTGATATTGCGCCCAGGCCGACTGCGGTGTGATAGGCTCCACATCCGCCTCCCGGCCCATACGGCTCACGCCATAGGCTTCCTGTCCACACATTTCTTCCACCAGGCGGCTGACCGCGTACTGGCGCTTATCATTTATCTCCGCCCGGATACGGTCTGTCAGATTGGCCTTTTCTTGACTGGTGTACTCAGGGCAAAAGACCCCATTCTGGGTATAGGGCCGCAGCAATAGCTCCCCCATAAGCGCGGCGGCATGGTCCAGCACACCGCTGTTATCCAGCGTATAAGCGTCGTCCAGAAAGCTTCCCACAAAACCTACGCATTGGGTTTCCCCCCGCTTGCGGACAGCAGGCTCAATGGAGCCACCGTAAAGCTGGTCCAGAGCGGCAGCCAGAGATTGCATATCGGGGTGGGCCTCACTACCCCGGCGGAGCAGATAAGGAATCAGAGCATTAACCGCCGCTGTCTCCTTTTTCAGCGGGGTTAAAAGAGTCATAGAAAGCATGGAGGATTTGAATTTCTTCGTGTGGACCGATGTGAGAAACACGCCGGGCAAAAGCTGGTTTCGGGTGACAACGCTCATGGAGCCACCTTCCTTTCTTCTTTTGAGACATGGTAAAGGATATTATACAACAGAATTTTCCATTTGGCACCCTCTGGAACGAAAAAAGTCTTTTAATTTCTTTCGGGAACCGTAATTTCCAGATGGTGCTCTCCCTCCAGTCCAGTCAGGGGAACTGATTCCACTGGTTCGCCATCCAAAAGGAATCTGGCCCGTTTTTCTTTCCGTGCTGTAATTTGTAAGATTCCTTTCTCTGTTCTCCAGCAGGCGGACCAGCCGTTCCAGCCGGCAGGAAAACTTGGGCTTACTATCAAGCATCCATCCTTTACGGTCAAGCCCAACAAACCGTTAACTGCTGCCTGGTGGTACCAGCCAGCGGCTCCAGTATACCAACTCCAGCCACCCCGCCCCAACTGGTCCGGGTGTGCGTATACATCTCCAGCCAGCACATAGGGTTCGGCCTTGTAGGTCTCCTGGGGATGTGCCGATGGCAAAAGGGCGAGAAGCAGCTCCAACCCCTCTGTACTCCAGCCAATCTGAAAGCAGGCTAGGGCAAGCCATGTAGCGGCATGGGTATACTGCCCGCCGTTTTCCCGAACGCCTGGGAGATACCCGCGAATATAGCCGGGGCGGGCTTCTCCCTCGTGGAAAGGCGGAGAGAACAGCTTTACGATTTTCGCGTCTCGGTCAAAAAGCCTATTTAGGGCGGAACGGAGAGCAATTTCTGACTTTTTGCGGTCCCCTCCCGCTAAAACCGCCCAACTCTGGGGAATAGAGTCAATTTGACACTCCTGAGAGACTTGACTTCCCAAGGGTGAGCCGTCATCATACCAGCCCCGGAGATACCATTCCCCGTCCCAAGCAGCCTCGGCAGCTTTCTTTAACTGCGTTGACCACTCCCGGCAAAGCTGCTCTGCCCCCTTGTCTCCTCTGCGAGTGGCAAGTGGCGCGAATCCATCCAGAACAGAGATAGCAAACCAAGTGAGCCAAACGCTCTCTCCCCTTCCCTTGCTTCCCACCTCATTCATCCCATCGTTCCAGTCTCCGGTTCCCATTTTTAGAAGCCCGTATTTCCCCACGCCCCTGTCCAGAACGCAGCGGATGGCTCGTAGAGCGTGGGTGTATACATCCTCTGTTTCCGTCGTGCTCTTTGGTACAAAATACCGCTCCTGTTCTTTTGATTTTAGCGGCTCACCTGACAAGTAGCTTACCTGTATAGATAGGAAATCCCAGTCGCTCCAGGTTTCCACATACCGTTCTAAACAATAGGGCAGCCACAACAGGTCATCAGAAATGCGGGTACGAACGCCCCGGTTTTTCTCCTCTCCCACCTCATGCCACCAATGCTGCACATCCCCCTCCATAAACTGATGGGCGCAGCAGCGTATCATTTGCTCCCGGGCCCAAGCTGGGTCAAAGGGCAACAGCGCCAAGGTGTCCTGAAGCTGGTCCCGGAAACCGTAGGCCCCACCGTTCTGATAACGGGAGGTCCGCCCTGACAACCGACAGGCTGTTACTTGATAGAGGCACCAGCCATTCAAGTACTGGTTCAACTTTTGATCCGGGGTGTCCACGGTCAGCGGGCAGACCATTTTCCGCCACTGCCGCTCCGTCACCCGAAGGAGTTCTTCAAAGCCGGCTGTGTCAATGGAAACTGTACCGCTCACATCTGTTGCCAGGCACAGCCGCTCCCCACAGTCAAAGACTACACGGTTCATTCCCTTTATGATGTGCTCCAGCTTCCCGGACTTTCCGGGCATCTCAACCAGAATCAGCCGTTGGTCCCTGTCCCATGGTACAAGGGCTGTTGTCCGAACGACTCCTTCAGGCCATTCTTTCTCCCATTTTGCCCACCCAAACCCATAGGTCACTGTAACAGAAAGCCCATCTCCATCCGCAAACAGGCTGTGAGTTTTTCCTCGTAACGTAAGCAGGAACCATTCTGGCCCGCCCACAGATAGTGGGTCATTGTTCCATGGGGTAATGGGGCTTTCCCTGGAGTTGCCCAGCCAAAGGTGCCCACAGCCAGTCTCGTCAGTAAGCCATCCAAAACGGGGATTGACTAAAAGCTGGTTCCATCCCAGCGGGGGGAGCTGTTTGTTTATCTGTATAGTGAATTCTCCATCCGGCCCAACATTCCATTTTGGAACCGCCCCCTCAGAGTGAAAGGGCATATCTGGCGGCTGGATGGGGTTTTCCCCGCTCCATTCCCAATGCCCCGCTGGGTCAAGTATCACAGCCGCCCATTCCTTCCATGGAGACTGCACGTTCTTCTCGAACTGTTCCACCAGATGGATGCCGCCCCTTTTTCCCAACCGCTCCTCTAGCCCCAGGGCCTTGATGATCTCCATAAGTCCATTTTTCTGCGGTCGAAGATAGTTTCCGCTGTCGGAAAGGAGATAGACCAAGTCGAAGGAAAAACCGCATTGAGTGAGCACAAGATAAGCTTTCAAGGGGAATGAGTCTACCGCTTTTTCTTCTTCCGGCGGCAAAGCAGCGGCGATTGGCAGGTCACCGGACACTCCAAACCCCCACAGGGCCGACTGAGGCACTCCAGCATGACCGCTTTTTGGAAACACTAGAGCGGATAACAGTTCCATAATCCGCAGTCCCTCTCCGGCGGAAAGCTGAAGCTTTCGCAGAAGCCCGTCTAGTCGGCCCACAGTTTGGTCTGAAGCGGCAAGCACCGACAAAGCTGTCTTTCGAGCCTGCTCCTCTCCATCCTCAAACCCCAGCGCCAGCCGTAGTGTATGACTTTTTCCGCCCCCAGACAGAGGAAAGCGGACCAACAGGCAGGGGTCTACTACCGCTCCGGCAGTCTCCCCCGCCAACTCCCCTATTGCCTGGGCCAGACGCCGCAGACCGCCCCGGCCTAGAGTCTTTTCCCGGCTTGTATCCCAAAATGCCTCCTCCCGATCCCACAGTACCGCTAAAATTGCCCGCCGCTCACCAGTCCGGGGCCGCCGGGCAAAGCTCACACCCCGGTCCAAGGGGTGACTCTCCAGAGACAGCTTGGAATAGGCGGGGTGTGCCCCGTAATCTGCTTCCCGGGCCAGTACAGGCTCCAGATAACAGACCAGTTCTCCCCCCGCAACACCCTCTAAAGTAACGGTCCATAGAGCCCCTCGCTCTCCCCGGGGCAGTATCAGTCTCGTTTTTGCTGTAAAGTTGTTTTCCCTTGCAGTCCAGGAGGCTCCGCCGCCGTCAAAGCTCCAAGAAAAATTCCCCTCTGTCAGCATAGGTGCCGCAGTCAAAGGCAGCAGATTTCCTTCCTTGTCCCGATAAAAGAAGCTGACTCCGGCTGGGGCATACCGTTCCCGAAGGTGCGCCGCAATTGGTGTGTCTCCCCTGTCATCGGTAAGAGATACCGTGCCTATATCGGTACAGAGAGCAGATACAAGACCGTTAGACAGTATATGACAGGCCGGCTTTGCCAGGTTATAACCCTCTCCTGCATGGCAAAACTGGCTCTGCCGCACAGGCCGTGGACGGTCCAGCCCTGCCTGCCGGTCAGGTTTCATCACATCTGCCCCTACCGGGACCTTCTCCTGTAACAACTCCCGAAATGCTCCCATGGAGCAGTCCCTCAGGAAACGCTTTTGCATCACGCCGTCGTTTAAGGCATTATCTACCGCCACTAGGCTCATACCCAGATGGTGGGACATGAAGGAGCGGACTACCGCCCAGTGTTCTCCTTCTGGAAGCCGGCCAGGGGTAAAGTCTACTGCCTCGTAAAGACCATAGTTTCCTTCTAACCCCATATTTCGGAGCCGCCGCAGATTTCGTCCCGCGCTCCGTGGAGCCAGCAGCAGCGCCAGAAAGGAGGCATAGGGTGCCACTACCAGCTCCGTGTCCAATCCCCGCTTGAGCCCCAGAGCCTGAACGCCGTTTGCCTTATACTGGTACGCCATACCAGGATCAAAAGCGTAAAATCCGGATTCTGAAATGCCCCAAGGTTTTCCGGTTCGGCTTCCCCTCCGCTTTTGTGCATAGATGCAAAAAGAGAGGGATTCATACATCAGGCTTCCCTGCTCACAGGGCAGCAGCAGATTTGGCATAAAGTACTCAAACATGGTGCCTGTCCAGGAGGCCATACCGCAGTAATCGTTATCTCCCATCAATCCCCGGCCCAACCTCCGCCAATGGCGCGGGTCCACCTCTCCCAGAGCGATGGCAAGGTAGCTGGTCAGCCGTGCCTCACTGGCCATCAAATCATACCAGCCGGAGGTAAACGATTCTCGTTCCATGTCATAACCAATGGTAAAAAGTTTGCGCTCCCTGTCATAAAGGACGCTTAAATCCATTGCGTCAGATAGCGTTTCCGCTTTTCGGGCTAACTCCCCCTCGCCCCATTCGTAAAGGGCCTCCCGCAGGGAAATAAGGCACCCCCGCAGGTTGCCGCTGTCCACAGTGGAGATATACCGGGGCCGCAGCGGGGAACAATCGGAAGTATCATACCAGTTGTAGAGATGACCGTTCCACTTTGGAAGGGCTTCCAGAGTGTCCAGTATATGACTGATAAGCTCCAAAGCCTTTTGCCGTCCGGTCAGCTCTAGGTCGGCAGCGGCTACACAGCTTAAAAGAGCCATGCCGATATTAGTTGGCGAGGTCCTGCGGGCAGGGCCCAGCCAGGGCTTTTCTTGCACATTGTCCGGGGGCAGCCAGTGGTCTTCCGGACGGAGCCAGTCGCGAAAATACCCCCAAATCAAGGCAGCCTGGTGAAGTAGAAAAGGGCTGTCGTCTCCGTTGGCTCCATGCCGTTCTTTTACAGGCTGAGACATGGCCCAAGCAAAGGCGGGCGAAAGAGTCCAAACAAGGCCTACCGCCGCTCCTGCCGGAAATCTGGCAAAGACTATTGCAAATAGGCCGACCGCTGCCGCAGGCCATTGGGTCCAAAAGTTGGCCCATATTCCCTCTTTCTTTCGTTCTGCATCCGCTGCCGTTACCCATTCCAGCATCCTTTTGTGACTGAACAGGCTCCGCCACAGAGAGGTATAGATGGCAGAAGCGCAGACCCAGGCGTGGTACGGAAGAAACAAAAGTTGTACCAGTGTTTGAAGAATCATCCCTCCCGGTCCGGCGATAATCGTGGCATGATACCGCCGCCGAAGTCCAACGCCGCCACGGACAGCCAAATCGGCTCCCGTGAGAAGAAGATTGGACCAGGCGGAAATGATAGTCAAGGCTGCCGCAGCTCCAAACGCGGGAGCTGACAGGCACATCCCCAGCAGCAAAGCCACTAGGGTGAACACTGGTGACAAGCTCCGTCTCAGATTATCAAAGAGCTTCCACTTGTCTACCGAGGAGATGGGGTTTTCCACCCGTTCCCCCTTTTCATTCCGGACCCACCGCCCCAGCCAGGGCAAAAGCTGCCAGTCGCCCCGAATCCAGCGGTGCAGCCGGGAAAAGTAACTTGTCACCTTATAGGGATAACCGTCGGTAAGCTCCACATCCTCCAAAAGTCCGGCATGGAGGTACGCCCCTTCCAAAAGATCGTGGGACAGGATTCGTCCCTGAGGAAAACGTCCATCCAGACATTTGGAAAAGGCGTCCACATCAAATATTCCTTTTCCTGTATAGGTTCCCCTGTCAAATAGGTCATGGTACACATCACTGCAAGCCCCGCCGTAGGGGTCAATGCCTCCCTGTCCGGCAAAAATGCGGGAAAACTGGGAGCGGTTTGCCGCTCCCAACTCCACCCCAACTCTGGGTTGCAAAAGTCCGTAACCAGCCGTCACCACCCGGCGTTTAGGGTCCACTTGAGGCCGATTCAGCGGATGGAGCATAGCTCCTACCAGTTCCCGTGCCGCTCCCACATTGAGGGCCGTGTCGGAATCCAGCGTGATAACATACCTGGTTCCTTTCAACGCCCCAGCATCCCCTGCCCGGACTCGAAGTGCGGTTTGCCGCCCCCGAAGGAGTCGGCTCAATTCCAGCAGGGCGCCCCGCTTCCGCTCCCAACCTACATACCGCTCATCGTTTTTTTGAAAGGCGGGCTGTCGAAAGAAAAGATAGAAGCCCCCGCCATATTTCTTGTTGAGAGCGTTGATGGTCTCCTCTGCTCTTTTGACCCACCGCCGCTCCTCCTCTCCCATAGGAGCAGGCCGATCTGGAAGGTCCGCCAGCAAGCCAAAACAAAGCTCCTTTCCGCTGTCTCGGTTGGCAAGCCGGTAACGCTCTAAAAGAGCGGCATATGCGCCGCCGCTGGCCTCCCCGGTTAGTAGACCTGCAATCACACAGAGGGTTCGGCTCTCCGCTGGGATTCCCTCCTTCAGCTCCATCCGAAGAACGTGCCGGGGCCGAACCAAGCGCACCGCAAAAAAATCAGTAAGATTTTTCATTAAATCCGACGCGGGCAATAATAGAAGGAAGAACAAGAGCCAGCTTTCCAATAGAAAACCTAGCAGTAGCGCGAGTGAAAGGGTCGGCAGCAGGATGACCGCCACATAGAGGACACCGGAGGCTTGCTTTTCCTGCTCGCCCAAAGGGCGGCGAAAGAGAAACCAACCGATATGCCGCTCCTGTTCCTCCCCCTCTCGAGCCATAGCCAGGGCTTTCCCCGCCACCGCTTTCTCCGTCAGTCTATTTCGCCGGGCCAAGTGGCATACCTGCTGGCGGTAGCGGGCACGGGTAGCCTCATCCATCTTAAGGTACAGCCCTGCCGGGTCAGTCCGCAAAATCTGCTCCACTGGGCTGGACTGCTCCAGCAAAGGGCCAAAATGAACTGTTGAGAGGGTTCGGAGACCTGTAAAAATGCCCTCTAAAAGCTCAGAAAGTCCTGCCTGTTCCGGCTTTGCCTCCAATACAGGGCAAAGTTCTGCCAGGCGGAAGCACAACGCCCCTCTCAGGGCGGGAAGAAACAGAGACAGCTCCTCCTCTGTCAGAGGTTGCTCTCCCTGGACTCCTTCCAAAAACAAAACTAGTTGCTCTTTTTCTGCAGTTGGGGCCGCTTCAACAAAGTTTTTTGCTGCACTTGACAGATAGTTTCCCCGCAACCGCTTTCCTCTTTTTAACTCCTCCTGTGCCGACATTCCTTCCCGTCGTGCAAGATAGGCATTGTCCAGCAGCCATTCCACTGCTGTGGGCAGACGCTCCCAGCACCGTTTGCTCAAACGCCGCTGAGTCTCCTCTATCCGCTTTACTGCCCTGCGGAGTTTTATGGCCTCCCTTTTCCCGGAACGCTGTCCGTTCAAGGCGGCCATTCGAGCGGTTTCCTGCCCCAGCTCCCGTAAATCCATTGTTTTTCCCCCTTCCGCCTCTTTCCATTTTTGACAGAACAGGTGTTTTTCATACCAGGTCCAACTCCCTCTTGCTTTTCCTTGTGAAATCTAAGATAATAGGAATATCAAATATAAGAAAAATGGGGGAAATCCATGGGAAATTATATCCTGACTTTGGACCAGGGTACCACCAGCTCCAGGGCCATCCTTTTTGACCGGGAGCAGAATATTTTGGCTCTGGCGCAGAGGGAATTGAAGCAAATATACCCGCAGGAGGGCTGGGTGGAGCATGATCCCATTGAAATCTGGTCCTCCCAGTACGCTGTGATGATGGAGGTCATTGCTCAGTCGGGCACATCCCCGGAGGATATTTCTGCCATCGGCCTTGCCAACCAGCGGGAAACTACCGTGGTCTGGGATAAGGCCACTGGGCTACCTGTATACAACGCTATTTGCTGGCAATGCCGCCGAACGGCGGATATTGTGGACAAGCTGCGGGTTGATGGGTTGGAAAATCATATCCGCAAGACCACCGGGCTAATTTCCGACGCCTATTTCTCTGCCACAAAGCTGAAATGGATTTTGGATAAAGTCGATCCCACAAGGAAGCGCGCCAAAAAGGGAGAGCTTCTTTTTGGCACAGTGGACTGCTGGCTGGTATGGAAACTGACAGGCGGCCGGGTTCATGTCACTGATGCAACCAACGCTTCCCGGACCATGCTTTATGACATCTACCGGGGCTGTTGGGACGATACGCTTTTGAAGGCACTGGACATCCCGGATTCTATGCTCCCCAAGGTTGTTGAGAGCAGCGGTATAGTGGGCTATGCTCAAATTGGCAACGTTCAGGTCCCCATTGCCGGTATGGCGGGAGACCAGCAAGCCGCTCTTTTTGGGCAGACCTGTTTTGGGCCGGGGGAGGCCAAAAATACATACGGTACCGGCTGTTTTCTGCTCATGAATACAGGAACCACCCCGTGCCAAAGTAAAAACGGTCTCCTCACCACCATCGCCATGTCACGGGGTGGAGAGGTCCAGTACGCACTGGAAGGCTCCGCGTTCACCGGCGGAGCAGTGATCCAGTGGCTCCGGGACGAACTGGGCCTTCTGAGCGGCAGTGCCCAGGCAGAACCTTTGGCGGCCTCTGTTGCCGATACGGGTGGAGTCTATCTGGTACCAGCCTTTACCGGCCTGGGCGCTCCATACTGGGATATGTATGCTCGGGGCTGTCTGGTGGGCCTTACCCGCGGTACAGGCCGGGCTCATATCGTCCGGGCGGCACAGGAATCCATTGCCTATCAGGTGTGGGATTTGGTAGATGCTATGGAGAAAGACACCGGTCTCTCCCTCTCCTGCCTTAATGCCGACGGAGGCGCCAGCCGTGACGGTTTTCTGCTTCAGTTTCAGGCTGACATCCTCGGAAAACCTGTCCGCCGTCCGGTGATACGGGAGACAACCGCTTTGGGGGCTGCCTATCTGGCCGGATTGGCAGTGGGCCTCTGGCGGGATACTGATGAGTTGCGGCGGTTTTGGCGGGAGGAGACTACATTTGTTCCTGTCATGGAATCTCTACGCAGCCGGAGCCTGCTGGCAGGATGGCACAAAGCGGTGAGTCGGGGACTGGACTGGGCTCAGCATTGAGGCACCCCTTTTCCCCTTAAGGCATAGGATGGCGTGTGGCCCGTGGGTCACCAAATCTTCATCTTCCTTGGAGGGATTCTCATTATGTGTTCTTCTTGCAGATGTTGTTGTTGCTGTAACTGCTGCAATGGCAGTGGCAGCGGTGTTGGCGGCGTGGATAACGGGATTACCACCCTGCCGTCCTTCCCTGATACTCCCGCTTTTCCCGGCTGCTCCTTACGTTTTCCCGTCTACGTGTCCTATCCCGCTTTCTTTGCCAGCGACAGCGCCATCAACAACGCGAACATCGCTCTGTTCCGTTAAAATAGGCCTTTTCAAAAATGCCTTTGCCGCCCTTTTGGGCGGCCTACATCGACCCATTTTCACCGCATCACAAAAGAAATAGGTGATATTTATGAGACATATGTATTATAACTTTATATTTCCGCACATCCTCCGTAACACTCATGCGTAAGCTGTGCTGGTGTACCTCAGCCTTTACGCTAGCCGTTTTTTGCGCCGTTTACCTTCTGCCAGGCTCACTCCTGTTTCAAACCGGAGGACTGTGCCTCCTGGGAGGCTTTGTATCTCTACTGTTTCGTAAAAACGTCCGGCAGAGGATTTTCCTTGCTTTTTTGGGACTTACCATCGGTTTTTTGTGGACAGGCTGTTATAATGTGTTGGTTCGGGCTCCTTCCCGCACTTTGATTGGGGAAACGGCTCAGGACTATACCTTGGTGGTAACCGATTTTCCCAAAGAAACTAACCAGGGTGCCTCTCTTTCCGCAAAGCTTCAAACTGAAGGCCTCCCTGCCGCAAAAATACAGCTATATGTTGGCACATCTGCTCTGGACTACTGTCCCGGAGATGTGATCTCGGGTTCGATCCGCCTGACTGCCTCCAATTTGCTCCGGGGTAAATCAACAGATTACTATGAGGCCAAGGGCATCTTTCTGCTTGGATATGCTCAGGATGACCCTGTCCTGTTGACGCATCCCGCCTCCCCTTCTCTGCGATATGTTCCTCAATATATCTCCCATGTATTGAAATCCTTCATCAAAGAAATTTTCCCGGAGGATGTATCCGGCTTTATGATGGCCCTCACCACCGGTGATAAGGGTGCTCTCCCCCACAGGAGTATATGCCGCCTTTCAGCGCTCCGGAATCTCCCATGTGGTCGCAGTTTCCGGCCTGCACATTGGCTTTCTGGCCGGACTTCTGACCCTGCTGTTTGGGAAACGCTCCTATCTCTCCGCCGTGGTCGGAATGCTTCTTATGTTCTTCTTTGCGGCTGTCGCTGGCTTTACCCCCTCCGCTCTCCGTGCGGCGTTCATGTCCTCCCTCCTGCTATTGGCGCCTCTGGCCGGCCGTGAGCTGGACAAGCCAACCACCCTGTCAGCTGCGCTATTCTTTTGCCTGCTTCCCTGTCCCTATGCCGCCGCCAGCATCAGTCTTCAGCTTTCCTTTGCGGCAGTTGCGGGCATCTATTTGGTTTCCGGGGATTTGGCCGCCCGGTGGTTATCGGCAATTCCAAAATGGGATAAGCCCTTGGGCAAGCTGGCCCGGAAGATTTTGGTATTTCTTGCCTGTAATTTGGCGGTCACCGTCGGAGCCCTTCTTTTTACCACACCATTTGCGGCCCTCTATTTTGGCTCCGTGTCCCTGGTGGGGCCATTGACCAACCTATTGACCCTATGGGCCGTGTCGGATTCCTTTTTGGGCGGATTGACTTCCGCTCTGTTGGGGTTGGTCTCTGCCCCTGCGGCCTCCCTCCTGGCGTGGCTTACCGCATGGCCTGCCCGATGGGTCCTCCTTGTTGTCCAAACGATCGCCCGTTTTCCCTTTTCAGCGGTGTCTCTGCTTTCCGGATATTGGGTTTTTTGGTTTGTTTTCACCTATATCATTCTGCTTTTATGGCTTTTCGGACGAAAGCGCATCCGCCATTTCATTCCTGTGACCGCACTGATCCTCACCTTCTGCGCCGCCCTTACCGTCTCCTTGTGGCCCATGTTCCAGGGAGACCTTACCATAACCGCTTTAGATGTGGGACAAGGCTCCTCCACCCTCTTATACTCTAAGGGTCATACCGTTTTAGTGGACTGTGGCGGCAACAGTGAAAGCGATCCCGGTGATATTGCTGCCGACCGCCTCCAAGCCTTGGGTTCATTGCATTTGGACGCCCTTGTTCTCACCCACTACCACGCCGACCACGCCTGTGGAGTACCCGAGCTTCTCTCCCGCATCGACGTTTCCCTGTTGATCCTCCCGGATGTGACCCCGGAGGACAGCCTTCGCCAGGAAATTCTCAGACTTGCAGAAGAAGTTGGATGTGAAGTGAGACTCATCGCAGATGATTCCCGCTATCATTTTGGCGAAGCGGAGCTTTCCATTTTTGCCCCTCTGGGGGACGGTGGTGCCAACGAGGAGGGGCTATCCCTTCTATGTACGGCAAATGATTTTGACGCACTGATTACGGGGGATATGAATGATATTGTAGAACGGCGTCTTGTAAAGTATAAAAGCTTACCGGATATTGATCTACTCTTTGTGGGACATCATGGTTCAAAAAACTCCACTTCGGAAGAACTTCTTTTGGCGGTTACGCCGGAAATGGCCGTTATTTCTTCCGGATATAACAATTACGGGCATCCAGCTCCGGAAGCCTTGGAGCGTCTTGGGGCAGCGGAATGCGACATCTACCTCACCAGTCAGATGGGTACCATTACCTTTACGATAAATGGAGGAACCTCATGAAATTTGTATCCTGGAATGTCAATGGTCTTCGCGCTTGTATGAAAAAGGATTTCCTGGCCAGCTTCGCCGCACTGGATGCGGATGCCTTCTGCCTGCAAGAAACCAAGCTGCAGCCTGAACAGATAGAATTGAAGCTTCCGGGTTATCAGCTCTATTGGAACTCCGCTGAGAAGAAAGGATATTCCGGTACTGCCATCTTCACCCGTGTACCGCCTCTCTCAGTTGCTTATAACATTGGCGATGAAGTCCATGTTGGGGAAGGCCGTTCCATCACCTTGGAGTTTGAGGACTTCTTTCTGGTTACCGTATACACTCCAAATGCTCAGGATGGATTACGGCGGTTGGATTACCGTTTGGCCTGGGAGGACGCTTTCCGGGCCTATCTTTTGGAACTGGACGCGAAAAAACCTGTGATCGTCTGTGGGGACTTGAATGTGGCCCACGAGGAAATAGACCTAAAGAATCCAAAATCTAACCATGAAAATCCCGGCTTTTCCGATGCGGAACGGGAAAAATTTTCCCAGCTTTTGACCTCCGGCTTTACCGATACCTTTCGTTTCCTGAATCCTGGGCGGACGGGGGCTTATTCCTGGTGGAGCTATCGCTTCCATGCCAGAGAAAACAATGCTGGATGGCGCATCGACTATTTCTTGGTTTCGGACCGGCTGAGAGAGAAAATTATCTCTGCCGACATTCATGCCGACATATACGGCAGCGATCACTGCCCTGTTTCCTTGGAAATTAGGGCCTGAAATTCCAGAATAAAAGATACTAAAAGCTCTGCCAGGCATTGCCGAACAAGGCTTTTTGCGCTATAATGTTGTCTTAGCGAAATCCTTTGGAAAGGCAGATTACATATGACGAAAAAATACTTTTCCCGCCTGACCGCTGCGGTTCTCTCCCTGGCCCTTTTGGCGGTCCCTCCAGCACAGGCCCTCACGGTGGAACAAGCTGCCGGACTTTTAGAGGAATTCTATGTGGACCAGGTTCCCCAATCAGTATTGGACCAACCTACCATAAAAGAGATGCTGGATGCTCTGGGCGACCCCTACACCGAATATTTTACCCCGGAGGAGTATGCCGCCTTTAACAGCACGATGTCTGACACCTCCCTGGTGGGGATTGGCATTGTGTCCCTGCAAACGGAGGAAGGACTTTTCGTTGACACCGTGCTGGAAGGCTCTCCTGCCGAAAAAGGGGGATTGCTTGCCGGAGACATTATTGTGGAAGTGGATGGGTATAACATCGTCGGTGAGGATTCTGACACCTCCATTGCACGCATCCGCGGCGAGGAAGGCTCTCAGGTCCAAATCGCCTATCTTCGTGACGGAGCGCGAAAGACTGTCATCCTTATCCGTGCCACTGTCGTGGTGCCCGCTACCACAACGGAGTTGATTAATGGCCACATTGGCTATATAAGCTGTACCACCTTTGGCGGGGAAACTGCCCAGCATTTCCAGGAAGGCATACAGAAGTATCAGGAGGAAGCCGATGTATGGATCGTGGACCTACGCTCCAACACTGGCGGTGCTACCCAGGCGGCGGTGGATGCCGCCGGCTACTTCACCGGTCCCGGTACACAGGCCTATCTGCGTGACGGTGCCAACAACTATGGCGGTTTTGCATATGAGGGCGATAGTTTGACCTCCTATCCCGTTATCGTTCTGATGGACGAATATTCCGCCAGCTCCTCCGAACTTTTTGCCGCTGCCATTCGTGATCATGAGGCCGGTATCGTAATCGGCACCCGTACCTTTGGCAAAGGCGTGGCACAAACTGTTCTGGATAAGACCTATATGCCCGACCTTTTCCCCGACGGAGACGCCATTAAAATTACCTCTCACCGCTTTTTCTCCCCTGGAGGAAACAGTACTGACCAGGTGGGGATTATTCCCGACCTGCTGGTCGAGCCCAGCCTTATCTATGGCATCGCACTTCTTCTGGCAGGCCCTGCCCCTGATACCGACACCTCCGGCACCTTGCGGTTAGACTTGGGCTGGCGGTGGTTTATAGACCTAAAGGAAGCTGCTGAATTTCCCACAATTCTTCAAACGTTGTTGAATGCCCTTCCCCCTACTGCCTCTCTTTGGCTGGGTACGGGCGGAGCTAACGGCTGGCAGAAAACCAGCGCTGCGGAGGCCGCGGAAACCTGCGGCTTGGAATATCACGCTTCCGTCTTTCCTGACCAGGAGGAATCCTCCTTTGCGGTCGCTGTCAGTATTCTCAAAACCTATGGCTTGCTCCACGGGAAAGAGGACGGCCTATTTCATCCTCAAGATACCCTGACCCGCGCCGAGCTATGTCAAATGCTGGCAGTAGCGCTCAATTGCACGATCCCTGTCAACGAAAGCCCTTACTCCGATGTAGCAGACGATGCCTGGTACGCCCCGGCAATCATCTCCATGACTAATATGGGGCTGGTAAACGGCAACGAAAACGGTGAATTTCGCCCGGAAGACCCGGTGGACCACCAGCAGCTTATCACGATTCTGGGCCGTCTTGCTCAATGGGTTAATATGTATCTCTACGACGCCGTTTTGGAAACCACAGCAGCAGAAATGGATGTGGAAGGGCTAACGAAATATGACGACTGGGCCAAACCCTCTGTCTGGCTCCTTTCATATAGTCAAAAGGGGTATTTCGGCAACACCCTTTCTCTCCTTTGGAGCAGTGCCGACAAAATTGAGCCAACCGCTGCCAGTACCCGGGATGAGGCAGCCTATACGCTATACCGCATTCTTTCCTATACGGGTATCCTGCCCGCCTAAGTCCTGCATTGAAGTGAACCTAAAAAACGCCATCTGAGGAATGGTCCTCAGATGGCGTTTTTGTTTAATCTGAAAGCAACAGCCTGTCGTTGTCCAGGTCTTTTCCCACTCCAACCTTAAACTGGGAGAGCAGGTCGTCTACCGTCATGTGACTTCTCTCCTCCCCCTTCACGTCTAACACGATTTTGCCATTGTCCATCATCAGGGTTCGATTGCCCAGCTCCAGAGCTTGCCGCATATTGTGAGTTACCATCATGGTTGTGATCTTCCCCTCGCACACAACCTTTCGGGTGATCTCCAAAACCTTTTCCGCCGTGCCGGGGTCCAAGGCGGCAGTGTGCTCATCTAAAAGAAGAAGCCAAGGGGGATTCATGGTGGACATGAGCAGGGTGAGTGCCTGCCGCTGTCCACCAGAGAGCAGTCCCACAGGCTGGCGCATCCGGTCCTCCAACCCCATATCAAGCTGGGCCAGCTTTTCCCGAAACCGCTCCCGGTCTTCCCGTTTCAGGTGAGAGAACCACCCCCCGCTCCCTGCCGCCATGGCAAGATTTTCCTCGATAGTCATGTGGGGGGCGCTGCCCCGCATGGGATCCTGAAACAGCCGGCCGACAAATCTGGCCCGCTGATAGGAGGGCGCAAAGGTTATATCCTGCCCATTCAGCTCTATGGAACCGCTGTCCGTATAAAAGTCTCCGGCGATAGCATTAAAAAGGGTGGACTTTCCCGCCCCGTTGGAGCCGATAATGGTGACAAAATCTCCTGCGTCCAAATGAAGGGACAAATCGGTAAAAACCTTCTTCTCATTTACCGTTCCCGGATTGAAGGTTTTAGAGATATGAGAAATGTTCAGCATACCCGCTCCCCCTTTCTCCCTGTCAAGCGGCGGCGGATAGTGGGCCACTGTTCTTTTAGGTAGGGAATCGAAATCGCCAGCACCACAATAAGGGAGGAAATCAGCTTCAGCATATAGGCAGGTAGAAGGTCAAACCGCAGGGCAACAGTGTAGACCATACGGAATATAAAGGATCCCACAACCATACCCACCGCCCGGAACAGAATACTTCCCCGCCCCATTACAGTATGTCCAATGAGGAGCGACGCCAAGGCAATAGTTACCATACCCGAACCCAGATCAATATTTACCGATTTCTGGGACTGCGCCAACAAACACCCGGAGAGGGCGGTAAAGGCGTTTGCCACACACAGTCCTACTGTGGTGGTAAATATAGGATTAATCGAGGAGGACCGGACCATATCCGGGTTATCTCCGGTGGCCCGGATTGCCATGCCCAATCGTGTGTTTAGAAACAAGGATAAAAAGATCACCACTAAAACCGCTGCCAAGATGGCAACTATCAGTTTACTTTGTCCCGCCAGCGGCGTTCCGGCTAACGAATCTTTCATTCGTGTAAATATAGTGTCGGTCTTGTTCATGTTCAGCAAAGACGAGCCTCCCATAACCTCAATATTTACAGAATATAGTGCCGTATTGACAATAATCCCCGCCAGCAGGCTGTTGATTCCCATCCTGGTCTGCAAAAAGGCAGTAATAAAGCCGGAGCCTATTCCCGCCAACATGGCGGCGGGAAGGGACAGCAGCGGATGACCAGAAAGAGCCACCAAGGCCCCCACCGCAGCTCCCAGAGTAAAACAGCCGTCGGTTGAGAGATCGCAGACATTGAGCATGGAATAGCTCAAAAAGAGGGCCAGCGTGGTCAGAGAACAAATCAGCCCCAGTTCCAAAGCAGTTTGGATTTCTAACAAGGTCATAGTATCCTCCCCTTTATCACAGCAAGAGAAGGGAATTTCTCCCTTCCCTTGCCGCTCTGATAACACTTACTTCAAATCGTCAAAACTTTCAGCAGTGGTAATGCTGTTCACTTGAGTACACAGAGGAGCAAAGGCGGCTTTGACGGTCTCGAAGTCCAGACCCAAACCCTCACAGGTCTCTGTATTTACGGTAGCGGTACCGTTGTCAAAGGTTTTGACCGCAGTCTTGGCCGGATCGGCTCCGTTGAGCAGGATGTCAGCCACCATATCGGCGGTTTCCGCACCCAGATTGGCGTAGTCTACGCCATAGCCCATAAAGGCTCCGTTGAGGGCAAAGGAGTCAGCTCCAGTGTAGTGAGGAATCCCGGCGTCAATCAGGCTCTCATAAATAGACAATTCGGCCGTCATAATAGTGTTGTCTGTGGGAGTAAAGATGGCGTCCACCCCGTCAGCCGCCAGAGCCTGGGCCGCCAGCATGACCTCCTCGTTGGTGGTGCCGGTGCGCTCTACATAGGAGACACCTTTGGAATCCAGATATTCTTTGGCGTGAGCAATGGGGGTGGCGGAGGAATCCTGTCCCTGGTCATAGAGGAAGCCGATCTTATCTGCATCCGGGTCGGCGGCAAAAATCAGGTCCATGATGGCGTTGGTGTCCAGATAGTCGGAAGTACCTGTAATGTTGGCTCCAGGGGCCTCCAGAGAATCCACCAGCCCCACGCTTACAGGGTCAGAGACAGCCGCAAAGACCACGGGGGTCCTGTCATCCTCGGTGGCAGCCTGCATCTTCATGGCAACGGGGGTGGCAACGCCGATCATCAAATCCACCTTGTTGGCCTTAAAGTTGGCAATGATCTGCTCCATCACCGCATCGTCGGCATTACAGTTGTCGTAGTCTATCTCGAAGGTTACGCCTTTTTCCGTTCCGATGGCAGCAAGCTGGGTCTTAATGTTGTCCACGATCTGGTTCAAAGAAGCATCGTCTACATAGTTGCAGATTCCTACTTTGTATGTCTTATCGGAATTGCCGGCTGGCTTGGCCTCACCGCCGCAGGCGGCCAGAGCTAGGGTCATGGAAAGGGCCAAAGTTGCGGAAGCGGCCTTATGGAAGTTAAAGTTTTTCATGTTACTTTTCTCCTTTATTGTAAAAATGGTTTGGCAAGGTTAGTTTGGTTACACAGCCCAGTTCCTCCACCATCGCCATCGTTTGATTGAAAGCTTCATGCTCCTCTCTCCTTTCCAGGATTTCAGGCAAAATAAAAAAGCCCCGTCCCATCATTGGGACAAGACTTTCATCCTGTGGTACCACCCAAGTTGACGCATATGCGCCCGCTCTTCTTCACATACAAGTCATATGCGCCGCCCTGGTAACGGGTGCGTCCCCCGTCGGAGGCTACTTGGCTTCTGCCGTTCGCTCCGCCCTCCCGAGTCCATTCCCCGAAGCGTCCACCACTGTGATCTCACCACCCACAGCTCTCTTGAGGCGACCTTCTTTCCGGTACTTCTCTCGCTCATCGGTTTTATTGTCTTGTATTATAAACACGGTTTTGCCAGATGTCAACCCCCCTTTTATAAAAAGTTTTGTATAATTTCCCCTTGACATCAGATTCCATACGGTATATAGTTCACTTTATGAACATATCAGGGGAGGCTACTTATGCTCAATGAAGAATTGCTCTCCGCCTGGCTTCGGCTTGGCGCCGTCATTGACAACCAACGGCTGGTCAGCGACCTGCCCTTTAACGAGGCTATGGTCTGCGGCCTGTTGCTCCGCGCCCAGGAGCAGGGCTGCGCCCTCACTGCCAGCGACCTTTGTGCTCAAACCCGTATTCTGAAATCTCAGATGAATGCCATCCTCCACGCTCTGGAGAAAAAGGGCTTTCTGCTGCGGCAGCGCTCCCAGTCTGATTTGCGGCGGATGGAACTTTTTCTCCTACCTGTGGGAGTAGCCCGCTATCGGGATTCTCACCGCCAGACTTTGGCCCTGGTGGACCGGCTTATTGCTTCCATGGGACAGGAAGCTGTAAAATCCCTTGTGCCGCTGCTGGTTCAGGCGGCAGACAATTTTGACCGTATTTTGAAGGAGGTTTGACCTATGTCAGTCCATATTATCACCGATTCTTCCGCCGACCTCACTCCTGACGAGGCTCGCTCCATTGGGGTAGGCATCGTCTCTATGTCTATCCAGTTTGGGGACCACTCCTATTTGGACGGCGTTGATTTGGAAAAGGCTCAATTTTACAAGCTGCTGGCGGAAGGAAAAGATAGTCCTTCCACTGCCCAGCCAACCCCTGCCGATTTTCTCTCTCCTTTGGAGGCGGTCCGGGCGGCAGGGGATGAAGCTGTGGTTATCACCCTTTCCAGCGCCCTCAGTGGTACCTATCAAAGTGCCCTGATTGCTAAGGATATGTGTAGCTATGGTCCAATCTATGTGGTGGACAGCCTCAGTGCCACTGCCGGAGTCCATATCATGGTAGAGTATGCCTGCAAGCTCCGGGACCAAGGGCTTTCCGCCAAAGAGATTACGGAGAAGGTGGAGAGCCTCAAGGGCCGCATCCGTATTTTTGCCGTCATCGACACCCTGGAATACCTGCGCCGCGGCGGACGGCTCAGCGCCCTTCAGGCTGGGTTAGGCACCGTTACCAAACTCAAGCCCGTCATTGCTGTCCGTGAGGGGGCGGTAACCGTAGTGGGAAAAGCCTTTGGAACGGTAGCCGCCACCAAGCAGCTATTGAAGTTCCTCTCCGAGCATCCCATTGACGACAGCTTCCCCGCTTTTGCCCTCTATTCTGACGACAAGGGGCGGGTAGATGATTTCTTGCCCAAGCTTCGGGAGGACAACGTTCTCCCTCAGGACCTCCGCTTCTGCTCCATCGGCCCCACCATCGGTACTCACATCGGTCCCGGCGCGGTGGGGATGGCCTACGTGGAGCAGTAATCAATCTACACCAAAACGGGACGCCTGATGAAAAATCAGGCGTCCCGTTTTGATTTGTTGTCTGTATTATCCGTTTCATCATAGCATCATGTCTGATCTATTGTAAATCCATCCCTTGACAAACCCAGCAAAAGGTTTTACAATAAACAAAACGCAATGATGGGAAGAAGGCCCTGGGACTCCCTCAGAGAGCTGGCGGACGGTGCGAGCCAGCGGGTTTGTTCTTTGGCGTATACTGATCCCTGAGCGGTCTGGCTGAACGAATTTCCAGTAGGCCGGAACGGAGAGGCCACGTTACAGGTCCCGGCCTTGTTGGAGGCCACGAGGGTTGTGTGGGATAACCCGCAGCCGAATCAGGGTGGTACCGCGTATTATACGCCCCTGACCAGAAATGGTCGGGGGTTATTTTTATATCCCCGGCAAAAAAGGAGGACCCATGCAATGAAGAAAGCATTCGAAAAGTACATCCCCTTTGTCCCGCTTAAGCGGGCTCGCCGTTCCTGGCCTGACAAAGAGCTGAAAAAAGCCCCACTCTGGTGCTCTGTAGACCTGCGGGATGGAAACCAGGCCCTTATCGACCCCATGAATGTAACGGAAAAGCTGGAGCTGTTCCACACACTGGTCGACATCGGCGTAAAAGAGATAGAGGTGGGCTTTCCCTCTGCCTCCGAGGTAGAATATGAATTCCTCCGCACCCTGATCGAGGGCGGTCATGTGCCTGACGATGTGACTCTTCAGGTGCTGGTCCAGGCCCGGCCTCACCTTATCAAAAAGACCTTTGAGGCTATTGAAGGGGCAAAGCACGTCATCTTCCACTTTTACAACTCTACCTCTACCCTCCAGCGAAAGGTCGTGTTCCACACCGATGTGGCCGGTGTGAAAAAAATTGCGGTGGATGCTGCTGAACTCATTTACGAAATGGCCCAGCCGGTCATTGCCTCTGGTATGGACCTGCGGTACGAATATTCGCCGGAATCCTTCATGGGCACTGAGATGGATGCTGCCGCCGAAATTTGCGCCGCTGTGTTGGACGCTCTTCATGCCGATGCGGAACACAGGGTCATCTTGAATTTGCCGACCACAGTCGAAAATTGCCTGCCCAACTACTTTGCCGATGAAATCGAGTACTTCATCGAAATCCTCCCTGGGCGGGAACGGGCCATCATCTCCCTTCATCCACACAATGACCGGGGGGAGGGAGTTGCTACTGCCGAACTGGGGCTGCTGGCAGGTGCCGAGCGGGTGGAGGCTACTCTCTTTGGAAACGGTGAGCGCACAGGTAATGTGGATATGGTGACTCTGGCTCTAAACCTCTTTACCCAAGGAGTGGACCCAGAATTGGACTTCTCTCATATCAACGCGATTCGGGAGGTCTATGAGCGTTGCACCAAAATGAAGGTCGGCCCCCGCCAGCCCTATGTGGGTGAACTGGTGTTCACCGCCTTCTCCGGCTCTCATCAGGATGCTATCAACAAGGGCACTCAATATATGCGGGAAAGTGGCACGGAATATTGGGAGATTCCATACCTCCCCATTGACCCTGCCGATGTGGGACGGGAATACGAGCCTATTGTCCGCATCAACAGCCAGTCTGGTAAGGGTGGCGCCGCCTTTATTATGCAGCAGAATTTTGGCTATGACCTTCCCAAAGCTATGCACCCCGAATTTGGCCATATTGTCCAGTCCGAAACCGAGCGTGCCGGTACGGAGCTGAAGCCCCAGCGTATTTTGGAGCTATTTCAGCACAACTATATCGATGCTACTGCTCCCTACCAACTTATTAAGCACTCCTTCCAGGAGACCGTGGACGATAAGGGAAAATCCCATGTCCGCTTTTCTGGAACCCTCCGTCATACGGATACGGTCTTTGAGGTTTCCGGCGAGGGAAACGGCCCTATTGATGCCTTTTTCAATGCCATCCATGGGCAGAAAATGGACCGCTTTACCTTTGTGGATTATAAAGAGCATGCCATTTCTGACGGCTCCGATTCCATGGCGGTAGCCTATATCCAGCTCTGTGACCAGGAGGGCAAGGACGTGTTCGGAGTTGGCTTGGACCACAATATCAACCTGGCTCCCCTCCGCGGCATCCTTTCCGCCATCAACCGGGCATGGATGGCTCGGCATCAAAAATAATAACCATATCAATATAGAACACAAAAATCACCATCGAAGAAAAATCTTCGATGGTGATTTTTTATCCCAATCCTAAATCTCTGGTTGCATATGCGTTTAGGTCGCTTCCCGCCACATGACCCGCCAGATACTCATAATAGCCTTGGCTGCCAACCATAGCTCCATTGTCTCCACACAGCTTCAACGGCGGCAAAAACAGCTTGTCTCCCGATATTTTACAGGCCTTCTCAATGTCGGCACGGATGCGGGAATTAGCCCCTACGCCTCCGGCTACCGCCACTTTTCCGTAGCCTTTCATTCGAGCGGCTTCCATGATTCGCGGAACCAGAATGTCACTGACCGCCGCTTGAAATGAGGCGGCAAGACTGGGTCCATCCAGTTCCTCTCCTTTCTGCTCCGCATTATGGAGCAGATTCAAAACCGCTGTTTTCAGGCCGGAAAAGGAGATGTCCAGAGGATGGCCCTCCACATGGGAGCGGGGCAAGACATATTTTTTATCATCTCCACCCTGAGCCAGCCGATCCATAGGTCCACCACCAGGGTACCCGATACCCAGCACTCTGGCTGCCTTGTCAAAGCACTCCCCCGCTGCGTCATCCCGGGTGGCGCCCAGCACCTCCATATCAGTATAGTCCCGTACATCAGCAATAAGGGTATTTCCCCCTGACACGCACAGGCATACAAAGGGCGGCTCCAGCTCCGGGTGAGCGATGTAGTTAGCCGCGATATGCCCCCGGATATGATGGACTGGAATCAAAGGGATATGTAATGCCAGGGCTGCCGATTTAGCAAAATTGACTCCCACCAGCACCGCGCCGATGAGCCCAGGGGCATAGCTTACCGCTACCGCATCTATATCTTCCTTAGTCATACCTGCGTCCTGGAGCGCTGCATCCGCCAATCCCGCTATCGCTTCCACATGTTTCCGTGAGGCAATCTCCGGCACCACGCCACCATAAATGGTATGCATATCCACTTGAGACGCAATGGCATCGGAGAGAACCTCCCTGCCATTTCGGACCACCGCCACAGCAGTTTCATCACAAGTGGATTCAAAGGCTAAAATATTCATTCTACCGCCCCCGGAATGAACACATTTTTTTGATAGGACTCCCCGGAAAGCGCTTCCTGGTATATTCTTCTGTGAATCTTCATCAGTTCCTCGTCTGAAATTTCCGGGCCGTATGCGATGATAATATAAGGCACACCAAAAATTTGGGCGGTATAGTTCATCCGCCGAAGTCCTGCCCTGGCATAAAAACCAAGCCGCCTGCGACGGAGCGTGTCAGTAGCCTCATTCCCGCTGACCGGGGCCTCTACCTCACCGAAAACACCGCTTCCATTTTGGCAGAAGCGCTCCAACATATCCCGCAGAAGGGCGCTGCCCGTACCCTTGTTTCTCTCCTCTGAAATCACAGCAAAATAGTCCAGCATCACATAGGGCCTGTTTCCAGCTTTCCAATAAAAGGCATAGGCAATCACCTTACCTTCCCGAAAGAGAGCGTAAGGCTCATAGTTGCCCTGGTCCATCAGCCGAAGCAAAAGGGACAGTGATTTTAGCTCATCGGGAGGAAAGTCCTGCTTCATATTCCGGTTGTATATCTCTGTCAGCTCCTCCTTTGTCAGGAGCCGGAATTCCTGCTCAATCATGAGCCTTCTCCTCCGCATCAAACTCCAGTGTCATAATGATGGCATCCTCCTTAGGGTCTTGATAGTAGTCCTTCCGGCGGCCCACCTGAGCAAAGCCGTGCTTGTAGTATAGCTGGATAGCCGCCTCATTCGAGGGCCGCACCTCTAACGTAAGAAAAGCCAGATTTTGCTGTCCGAACCGGACGAACACATCTACCAGGTCGTCGGCAATCCCGTTGCCCCGGTAGTCCTCCCGCACCGCAACATTGTCAATATAACCTTCGTCCACCACCACGTGAAGGCCCGCATAGCCCAGCACCGCCCCATCGGGCCGCTGGGCCACAATGAAGGAGGCCAGAGGGTTATACAGTTCCTCCTCCAGCATGGCCTCTGACCAGGGGGCAGAGAAACATTCCCGTTCGATTTGAGCAATTTCTTTGATATGGGAGCGGTCCATTGGAACCAGCTTATAATTTTTCATCCCTTTGCCTCCCCCCAGCTCTTACCCGCGGCAGAGTCGGCCTTCATTGGTACAGCGTAATCCACAACACCCACCATTTCCCGTGTGAGCAGCTCTTTGACCTTTTCCATTTCATCTTCGGGGCATTCTACAATAAGCTCGTCATGGACCTGGAGAATCAGCTTTGCCTGCAAGCCCGCAGCCTTCAGCGCATTCCGCACACGAATCATAGCCAGCTTAATCACGTCTGCGGCGGTTCCCTGAATGGGCATATTGAGAGCTACCCGCTCTCCGAACGCCCGGAGGTTATGGTTGGCTGATTTCAGCTCGGGAAGCCAGCGGCGACGTCCCATAAGCGTGGACACATAGCCCCTCTCCTTTGCCTCCGCTACCACCCGGTTCATATACTCCCGGACCCCGTGGAAGGTCTCAAAATACCGGTCCATATACTCCTTGGCCTCCCACCGGGCCACACCGATGTCCTGGGACAAGGAAAAATCGGAAATCCCATAGACAATGCCGAAATTGACCGCCTTAGCCCTCCGCCGCATCTCATGGGTGACTTCTTCCGCAGGTAAACCGAAAACCTGGGAGGCTGTGGCAGTATGGATATCCTCTCCGCTCAGAAAGGCCTCCTGCATGGTCTTATCATCCGCAATATGGGCCAGGAGCCGCAATTCAATTTGCGAATAGTCTGCATCTACCAGCATATGACCGGGAGCGGCTACAAACATATACCGCAGCTTGGCTCCCAGCTCTGTCCGAACAGGGATATTTTGCAGATTAGGCTCCGTAGAGGAAAGCCGGCCAGTGGCGGTAACCGTATTTTGAAATGAGGTACGAATACGCCCGTCTCCCTCAATAACCTTGGTCAGTCCATCCACATAGGTGGATTTCAGCTTGGCGTATTGCCGGTACTCTAGAATAAGGTCAATAATATCATGCTGGCCCCGCAGCTTTTCCAGGACCTCCACATTAGTGGAGTAACCCGTCTTTGTCTTTTTCACTGGGGGCAGCCCCAGCTTGTCAAAAAGAATATGACCCAATTGCTGGGTGGAATTGACATTGAAGGTCTCCCCTGCCAGCTCATAGATACCCGCCTCATCCAGCTTAAGCCGCTGGTCCAGCATTTCTCCGAACTGTGCCAGCGCCTTTCTATCCACCAAAACCCCGGAGCGCTCCATCTCTGCCAGAACAGGACAAAGAGGCAACTCAATCTCGTAGTATACTTTGTCCAAGTCCAACGCCTTAAGCCGCCTGTCCATTCCTTCCCACAGGGTGCATACCAACATACAGTGAGCATGAAGCGCCTTCTCTGCTTCTGTACAATCGCTCAAAGGAGCAAATGCATCTGGAGACAGATAGTCGCGGGCCTTGGGGTACTCCTGGTGAAACCAAGCCATACCCAGCTTGTCCAGTTCGTAACTTCCGTCTGTGGGGGCCAGGAGATAGGCGGCCAACTCCGTGTCAAAGACAAAGCCATCTGCGGATAATCCCTCCCCCAAAAGGGCGTTCATTAGATTTTTTGCTCCATGGGAAACCTTATTTACCTTGCCGGAAAAAACCATCCCCAGCACCTTGTTGTAACAAGGAACCTTATCAGGGAAAAAGAGGGCCGTGTGAATATTGCTTTCGCCTTCCCTATGGCCCACCGCTAACCCGTTTAAATCAGGCAACGCCAGCACTCCTACCCAAGGGGCTTTCTGGTAGAAGGCCAACAATTCCATGGCCCGTTCATCCCCCTCAACTGTTTCGGAGGAAACCATCCCGGTAAAATGCTCCTCATCAGAACAATTTTCTCGGGAGGATTTCAGTCCCAGCCGCTCAATAAGCTTAGAAAACTCCAGCTTCAGGCATAGTTCATAAAGCTTTTCCCCTTGCGCGGGTCTACGCAGCGCGTCCTCTGGCTTGAATTCAATGGGGGCATCCCGATGAATTGTAGCTAGGTTATAGGACATATAGGCATCGTCCTTCCCCTCCTCCAATTTCTTCACCACACCGGGCTTTGCCGGAGTATCGGGAGTCTGACAAATATCGGGCATATGGTCATAGAGGTGATCAATTGAGCCATAAAGCTGGATCAGCCCCATGGCAGTCTTTTCTCCAATCCCCTTTACGCCGGGAATATTGTCGCTGCTGTCCCCCATCAGGGCCTTTAGGTCAATAATATGGATGGGGTCAAAACCATAGGCCTCCCGGAAAGCCGCCGGAGTCATATCCTTGGTGGTGGTCTGGCCCATGCGGCTGGTGACCAGCTTCACTGTCACATGGTCATCAATCAGTTGGAGGGAATCCTTATCTCCCGTCACCACCACCGTCTCCCAGCTTGCTTCTTCATTAATCCGGGAAATGGTTCCGATAAGGTCGTCTGCCTCCCAGCCGGAAAGCTCATAGCGGGGGATGCTCATGGCATCCAGTACCTCCCGAATGATGGGAAGCTGGGCCGCTAAGTCTTCTGGCATCGGCTTCCGCTGGGCCTTGTAGCCCTCATAGGCCAAATGCCGGAAGGTGGGCGCTTTCAGATCGAAGGTAACACACAACCCTTCCGGATTTTCCTCGTCCACCAGCTTCAAGAGAATATTGAGAAAACCATATACGGCATTGGTAGGAGTACCATCTCGGGTAGACAGGGGCCGCACTCCATAAAACGCCCGGTTTAATATCGAGTTTCCGTCAATGACCATCAGCTTCATTGCAAAGCCCTCCTCCGTAGGGACATAAAACTTCATAATACAGTATACCATTTTCCCCCAATGAGAGCAAGAAAAACCGCCCCGTTTCCGGGGCGGTTTTTCCGCGCTTGTTCCTCTTATTCCGCCGGGATCATCTGTGTGCCGTCCCACTGGTAGTCAAAGATTTGTCCTTCCTCGTCAACCACGCTTACGGTTCCAGAGTTCTCGCTGGATGTCACCTCGTAGATACCGGTTTTGATGACATCATCACTGTTGGAAATCACATTGTAGGTCACCTTCTCATCCTTGACCCCCGGTACAGTGGTAACGGAAATTGTCTTCCCATCCTCCCCGCAGGAGACAATGAGGGTGGCTTCTCCGTTAGCATCCACCTGCACGGTATAGCCCTCGCCCTCATAGAGATACTCCCCGCCGTCAGCAATGTCCTCGGTGACGTCAATCTCTTTCTCATCCAGGATCAGGAAGGTGCGTCCTTCCCGTTCTTCCACCGCCATGGTGGGAATATTCATGCCTGCCAGCAGACCCTCATCAGTCTTTACCGTCACAAAAACAGTGGCGAAAAATTCCTTCACTGCCGGGATCTCGGCAGCACTGGCTGTGATTCCCAGGGCGGCTACCAGAGCAGCAGCCACCAACATCACCCGGGTGGGGCGGCGAACAGGCTTCTTACTTGTATTTTCAGTCATCGCAATCATCTCCTCTATTTTTCCTGCGTCCATAGTCATCCTGTCGCAGGCTTCACGGTATAATTTGGGGTCGAACATAGGGTGTTCCCTCCTTCTTTTCCTCTGTCAGCGCGTTCCGCAGCTTCTCCCGCGCTCTCTGGAGCCGGGTCTGAATGGTAGATGGATTGATTCCCAATGCGGCGGCCACCTCCTGCACAGAGCAGTCCTCGTAGTAGTAAAGGTAAACCGGCAAGCGGTACTTAGCTTCCAAGGCCATCACAGCCTCCAGCACTCCCCGCTCCTCAGGTACCTCCGCCACTGCATCCCAGTTCTCCAATGGAACATTCCTCTTTCTCCAGGGGGACCGGAGTACCTTTCGGCTCTCATTCACAGCTACCCGCAGGAGCCAGTGCTTCAGGTGTTCGCCGCTCTGAAACTCCCCTCCATATTGGTAGAGCCGCAGCAGAACAGTCTGAGTCACATCCTCTGCCTCTGGGCGATCCTTTACGGCGTGGTAGGCCACCCGGAAGATTGTGTTGGCGTGGTCTCGAACCGCCTGTTCAAATGTTTCGTCAGTCATGGGGAACCCCCTTTCTCGGGTCTTGGAAAGCGCTTTCACTATGAATATCCCTGGAGAGAGCAAAAAATCTCATAAAAGAAAAAACTTTTTAAAAAACGAAGGCCACTCCGTCCCGGTAGCCTTCGTTTGATATGTTCCGTTAAACCTTATCCGGCCTGTGTCCCAAGGGAATATAAACTGTCAACAGCATCGTGATAAAGCAGGCCAAGCCCCCCAGCACATTCGAAATCGGTTCCGCCCAGAATACTCCGTCCACGCCCCAGCCCAGAGCGGGCAGAATAACGGTAAGGGGCGCAACAATGAACGCTTTTCGCAGCAGGGAGAAAAACACTGCGCTCTTTGAGCGGTTCAGTCCCACAAACACCGACTGGCCGATAAACTGGAACGCCATGCAAAAGAAGGCAGCAAAATAGATACGGAAAGCTGGAACCCCCGCCAAAAGCAGTTCCTGTTCACTGTTAAAAATATGGATAAATATATGCGGTATGGCCATTACCAAAGCCCAGACCCCAACAGAATACGCCATTGTCACCACAGTTGTGAAACGGATACCCTCCCGAACTCTCTTGTAAAGCCCAGCTCCATAGTTGTATCCCAGTATCGGCTGACAGCCATTCGTGATTCCGCTGACAGGCATCGTGATGACCTCCCGTACGGAATTGATAACTGTCATTACGCCTACATAGAGGTCTCCGCCCGTCTGTTGAAGGGTCGCATTACACAATATCTGCACTAAAGAATTGGTAAGGGCCATGACAAACCCAGAGCTTCCCAGAGCCAAAATGCGCCGAACCCTCTCCC
>CANDEE010000006.1 GCA_947383685.1 uncultured Pseudoflavonifractor sp. | reverse complement strand
CGGACGATTGATACATTGGTACCCCAGAGAGACCAAGACCTTCTCCGTCACCAACCGGGGAAAATTCGAGTTTCATCTGGAGGCCAAGGCCAGTGATGACGAGGCCACAGGGGAAATATGTTCCTATGACCTGTTTTTCAGTAGTTACTCCAAGACCGTAAAGCCGGGGGAGACGGTAACAATTGAAGTGAGCGCCGGAGGGACACAGATCCAGCCCGGCATTGCCGGGGGAGAGGTCAAGCTCACCGCATATTATAAGGACTCCAAGGAGAACAACACCCTCACCGCCACCATCCCCCTCACATCCAAGTACCTCCATCAGGGGGGCTATTACATCCAGAACCTCAGCGACAACAGCAACGGAACCGTGAAGGACAGCGACGGTGTAGACCGGGGCCCCTACAGCGGCATGAGCTTCGCCGAGGTGAAGGAGGGGGCGGACTTCACCTTTGTGATGACCCCCTACGACCCCAAGAACTACAAGGTGACAGACATTCTGGTGGACGGCAAGAGCGTGGGCGGAGCCAACACCTATACCTTCACCAATGTCCAGGAAAGCCACACCTTTGAGGCGGTTTTCGGCCCCGGCACCGACATTAAAGCCTCCGGCGCGGCGGAGCCTGCAGCCTGGGCCAAGGCGGCTGTGGACAAGGGCATTGAGCTGGGCATTATCCCCGCCGAGCTTCAGAGCGGCTACGACCAGCCCATCACCCGCCGGGATTTCTGTGTGCTGGCCGACAAGCTCTATACCTCCAATTGGGGGGCGAGCTGGACCGGCATGAGTTCCCCCTTTATTGACATCTATGACGATGCTGTGACCAGAATGGAGTACAAGGGCGTCATCAACGGCGTGGGGAACGATCTGTTTGCCCCCAACGACCCCCTGACGAGAGAGCAGGCCGCCGCCATTTTGGCCCGGCTGGCCAACGTGATAGAGAGCCCGCTGGGAGACGCGGAGCCCACCTTTGATGACAATGCCGATGTGTCCGGCTGGGCCAAGGCCGCCGTGGGACAGATGCAGGCAAGCGGCATTATGGCGGGCACCGGGAACAACCAGTTCTCTCCTCAGCTGACCTATACCAGAGAGCAGAGCATGGTCACCATCATGCGGCTCTATGACATCGCCACAGAAAAGCTGGGCCGGTAAAAGGATCAAAAAGCCCCGGCGGGAGGTTCCCGCCGGGGCTTTCTTTTGTTCTGTTTATCCTTCCGGGTCTTTCAAGTCCTCCAGGGCCAAACGGGTGGCTTCAATGACAAAGGCAGAAAAAGTACACTCTTTGCCTTGAATAGCCTGTTCCACTTCCTCAATGATGTTGTTGGGAAAACGGATACATTTTGAGGTAGTGGAGGGAATGGATGGAACCTTAAATTTTCTTTCGCGCCCCATGTTCATCACCCGCAATACATTTTGCTCTTGTATTGTATTGCGAAAAGTGCTATATTTATGCAATACAGATGTATTGCTTGCGGGGTGATGAATTACGGAGCATAAAAGATTTTGGCTGCTGGCCTGCGGCAGATTTCCGGAATCCCGTCTGGGAGAGCTGTACCGTGCCGTTGCGAAGGGAATTGATTGGGAGAATATTGATAGGGAGCCTTCTTATGTCATGACCGATTTTCCCTATTATGGGATCGAGACGCCTTCCGTTTTTCCTGTGGACGAGTATTTGCATAAGCCCGGGGCCGCGTTCGTGGGGGACGGGGACGAGGTCCATGTCTTTGCCGTCCGGGATGACCCGGAGCATGAGGAGCGTATGGGGTTTATTCTATATCATCTGCTTCAAACCGAAAACACGGTTTTGATGGAATACATATAAAAAATCAGGCCCCGGCGGAATATAGCTTTCCGCCGGGGCTTTTTTATCTTTGCGGTTTTCTTCTGAGCATTCCGATGATAAATCCAAGGGCGGCGGGGAGAAGCCAGCCAAGGCCGTAGGAGTAGAGGGGAAGGAAACGTCCGGCGGCCTCCGCTACGGCCTGGAAGCCCACCACCCGGCACAGCTCCAGCATGGCGGCGGCCAGGGTAAAGCCCATGGTCCACTGGTAGACCCGCCGGGCATGGCCAAAGAAGCGGCCCAAAATGCCCAGCAGGATCAGGGCGATCGCCAGGGGATAGAGGAAGTAGAGCACCGGGGCGGAAAAGGCGATAATTTTGGAAAGGCCAAAGTTGGAGATCAGCAGGGAGGCCCCGCTGAAAAGTACCGCCCACTGGGGGTAGCGCAGCTTGCCGGGGAACATTTCCTCAAAGGTCTCGGAGCAGGAGGTCACCAATCCCACGGCGGTCTTCATGCAGCACAGGGTCACCGTAGCCGCCAGCAGAAGGCCTCCGCCCTTGCCGAAATAGTGGTGGGCAATGAGGGCAAAGGCGTCGCCCCCGGTAAAGGCGGGGTCGGAGAGCCTTTCGGCGTAAAGGCCGAAGCTCTGGGCTCCCACCAGGGCGGTGGCGGCGTAGATGAGGGCCATAAGGGACATACTGACCGCTCCGGCTTTCACCGTGCTCACCGCCACCTGTTCCGGTTCGGTGACTCCCAGCTGGCGGATGGTGCGGATGACGATGATGCCGAAGGCCAGACTGGCTAAGGCGTCCAGGGTGTCGTAACCCTGAAGGAACCCGGCGGAGAATGGGGAGTTTACATAATCTCCGGTTGGAAAAACGGAGCTAACAGATTGAACGGGATTTATCAGAGCGGAAATTAACATAATTCCAAGAAAGAGAAGAAAGGCCGGGTTCAGGAATTTGCCCACGGAGTCCAAAATCTTGGAGGGTTTCAGAGAGAAATACAGTACCGCGCCAAAGAAAAGCGCGGAGAAAACAAGCTGCCAAAGCCAAGCCCGCTCTCCCGCAAAGGGGGAGATACCAATGGTGAAGCTGGTGGCGGCGCACCGGGGAATGGCGAACAAGGGCCCGATGGTGAGGTAGAGGGCGCAGGTAAAAAGGAGCCGGAAGGTGGGGGATACCCGGCCCGACAGGTCCAAAAGGCCCTCGCTGCGGGAAAGGCCTATGGACACGATGCCTAAGAGGGGGATGCCCACGGCGGTGATGAGCAGGCCCAGCAGGGCCAGAGGCAGGGAGGAGCCTGCCTTGGCTCCCAAAATCAGGGGGAAGATCAGGTTTCCGGCCCCAAAAAACAGGCCAAAGAGCATGGAACCGGTCAACGCCAGCTGGCGGGTGGTGAGCTTTTTCTGCATAGGCTCGCCCTCCTTTTGTATTCTAAATTTAGTATACCATAAAAAACCGGGTCTGGAAATGCTTCCCGTATCTATTTTTAAAAGAAAGAAGAACTCGAAATTTGCGCTTCGCAACGGAAATTCCTTGACAGAAAAGCGGCTTGGACTTAAAATAGAAATGGTGCAGTTTAAGAAAAGCGCCCAGGCGTTTTTCTTTCATTCGGGGATTTGCCCCGCCAAATTATGATATGGAGGTGTAAAAGGCGCGATATGGGAAACCCAATCATGATTGTTATTGTGGGCCTTGTGTGCTTTGCTTTGGGCGGCGTGATCGTCAAGGTCATGGAAAACAACCGCCGCAAGCGGGACGCCGAGATCCTGGGCAACGCGGAGACGGAAGCGCTGCGGATCAAGAACGAGGCCATCAAAGCCGCTGAAAACAAGCAGCGGGAGGCCATGGTAGAGGCCAAGGAGGCTATCCTCATCGCCCGGAACGAGTGGGAGCAGGAGGAAAAGGAACGCCGCAGCGACATTCAGAAGCAGGAAAACCGCCTGCAGCAAAAGGAAGAAAACCTGGACAAAAAGACCGAGAACCTGGAGAAGAAGGAGGAGGCCATCCAGGAGAAGATCGCGGACCTGGAGCAGTCCAAGGCGGAAATCGAGGAAATCAAGCAGAAGCAGATGGCGGAGCTGGAGCGCATTTCCGGTATGACCGCCGAGGAAGCCAAGAATATGCTGGTCAGCCAGCTGGAGGCCGAGGTCACCCACGAGTCCGCCGCCAAGATCAAGGAGGCGGAGGCCCACTTCCGGGAGGAGTCGGACAACCTGGCCCGGGAGATCATCGGACTTGCCATCCAGCGCTGCGCCTCCGACCATGTGGCGGAGGCCACCGTCAGCGTGGTGCCCCTGCCCTCCGACGATATGAAGGGCCGCATCATCGGACGGGAGGGCCGGAACATCCGCACGCTGGAGACTCTCACCGGCGTGGACCTTATCATTGACGATACCCCCGAGGCCATCACCGTCTCCTGCTTTGAGCCGGTGCGCCGGGAGATCGCCCGGATCGCCCTGGAGCGGCTCATTCAGGATGGGCGCATCCACCCCGCCCGCATTGAGGAAATGGTGGAGAAGGCCAAGCGGGAGGTGGACGCCACCATCAAGGCCGAGGGCGAGCGGGCCGTGTTTGAGGCCAATGTCCACGGGCTCCATCCCGAGCTTATCAAGCTGCTGGGCCGTATGAAATACCGCACCAGCTATGGACAGAATATCCTGAACCACTCGCTGGAGGTGGCCCATCTGGCGGGACTGATGGCCTCTGAGCTGGGGGCAGACGTAGCCACCGCCAAGCGGGCAGGTCTGCTCCACGATCTGGGCAAGGCCATCGACAGGGAGATCGAGGGCGTGTCCCACGTGGCTATCGGCGTGGAGCTGGCCCGGAAGTACCATGAGAGCGAGGAGGTTATCCACGCCATCGAGGCCCACCACAATGATGTGGAGGCCAAGACCCTGGTGGCTGTGCTGGTCCAGGCGGCGGACGCCATCTCGGCGGCCCGTCCCGGCGCGCGGCGGGAGGACCTGGAGAATTACATCAAGCGGCTGGAGACTCTGGAAGGCATCGGCGGCAGTTTCCCCGGCGTGGAGAAGTGCTTTGCCATCCAGGCGGGCCGGGAAATCCGCATTATGGTGGAGCCGGAAAAGGTCTCCGAGGAGCAGATGGTGGTCCTGGCCCGGGAAGTGGCAAAGAGAATCGAGGCCGAGATGGAGTATCCCGGCCAGATTAAGGTCAATGTCATCCGGGAGACCAAGGCCGTGGATTACGCAAAATAAAACAGGAAAAAAGAAACGCACAGGCAGAAATGCCTGTGCGTTTTTCGTTCGTATCGTGATTCAGAAGGAGAATACCACGCCTACCGCCGCCGAGGCCAGGATGAAAAAGATGGGGTGGATTTTTTTCAGAGGCGTAAATTTCACACAGACGAAAACCACCACCGCCAACAGGATGGCGGGCCAATTGGGGTAGTTGTAAAAGGCGCTTTCCATAGGCAGGGCGGGGCGGAGAAGGGCGATTTTCGCCACCTGGAGCATGGCGGCGGTAATGAGGGCTACCGAGGCTGCCCGGAGGCCGTAGAACACTCCGTCCACCGCCTTGGACTGGCGGAATTTCTGCAAAAACCGGGCGATGATGAGGATGATGACGATGGAGGGGAAGATGAGGCCCAGGGTGGAGACGATCCCTCCCAGCATCCCGCCGCTGGTAAAGCCCACATAGGTGGCCATGTTGACCCCCATGGGGCCGGGGGTGGATTCGGAAATGGCGATCATATCGGCAAGCTGACCCGGGGTGAACCAGCCGGTGCGCTCCCCCAAATCGGTGAGGAAGGGGATGGTGGCAAGGCCGCCGCCTACGGAGAAAAGGCCCACCCGGCAGAACTCAAAGAAAAGGCGGAGGTAGATCATTCCTTCAGCCCTCCCTTCGCGGCGCGGACCGTCAGGCCCACCACGCCGGAGAAGATGACCAGAAATACCGGGGAGGTGATTACGCCCCAGATTTTTACCACAACCGCCGGGGAGGCGGCGGGCAGGGTGAGAAAGTTCCCGGCGGCGGCCAGGGCCAGCACCGCGGCGTAGATGATCCGGGTGGGCCAGTCCTTTACCGCTCCTTTAAAAAGTTTGATGACGCTGACCAGGATGAGGGCCACCACCCCGGCCCGAACGCCGTTGAAGGCGTGGGCCACCGCTTCCAGGTGCATGAAGTTGCTCAGGAAGGCGGCGATAGCCAGGATAATGACGATGGAGGGAAACACCACCCCCAGGGTGGCGACGATGCCTCCGGTGATCCCTCCCTGGGAGGAACCCACAAAGGTGGCGGTATTGACGGCGATGACGCCGGGGGTACACTGGCCCACGGCGTAGTAGTCGGCAAGCTGATCCTCGGTGGCCCATTTTTTCTTCTCCACCACCTCCCGCTGGAGGATGGGAAGCATGGCGTAGCCCCCGCCAAAGGTCATGACCCCCACCTTGGCAAAGGTGAGGAACAGGTCGAATAGAAGCACGGAAAAGCCTCCTTTTGATTTGGTCTCTGTATTATAGTATGTTTTGAAAAAGATTGCAATATGGGCCCGGCGGGATTATAATAGGGCTGACCTGTCATTTTTTGTGTGGGGAGAGAGCGGAATGAAAGAGTACATTGTAAAAATGGATGAAGCGTACCGGAATAAGCACTATCCCAAGGGCTCCTTTTTTGAGAAGGCCGCCGGAGCGAACAAAAGGGGAAATATCACCCTGGCGGTGATGGCGGCGTTGGTGTCGGTCCTGCTGGGTGCGCTGATGGTTTTCCTGATCGGGCTGACCCGGGATCACAGCGCCCAGGGGGATGGCGAATCGGTAAAGATCGGCCTTATTTTCATCGCCGTTACGGCGGTGCTCCTGCTCCTGTGTGTGTTTGGATTCGTTGTGGCTGTCCGGCACCTCAAGGATGGGGCGGAGGAAGTAATGAAAAAGGCCGCGAAAAACAGCGGCTTGACGGAGGAGGATATGCGGGAGTTTGAGCGGCAGGCCCTGCAGTCGGACAGCTATGTGCTGTGCCTGGCCGGAAAGGTATCCGCCGCCATGTCGGGACAGAAGGACGGCATCCTGACCCGGGATTATATCTGGCTGGGGGATTACCGCAGCTGCATCCTGAAGCGGGCGGATATTGTGGGGGCCAGCCTTTACCACTGGTATTACTATGTCAATAAAAAGCGGGTCCGGAGCCTGAGCCTGGCGGTACTCAGCGGAAAAGACGTCTTATCCTCTGTGGAGGCCACGGAGGAGGCGGGCCGGGAGCTGATGAAAACGCTGGCGGAGGCCCACCCCTCCATCCAGGTGCATGACGGCATTTTGGAGGAAGGCAAGGAGTTTGACGCATGGCGGAAGGAGCTTTCCGGCGGTGTGAAGAACGAAAAATGAGAGAAAAAGCCAGGACCTTTTCCAGAGGAAAAGGTCCTGGCTTTTTGATACGGCGTTTCCGCTCAGGCATAGCCCTCCAGTCCCCGGACTGAAACCTCCCCGGAGAACACATCCTCCGTATTCCCATCGGGAAGCCGCACCCGGAGGGTAAAGTCGTCGTTGACCCGCTCGGCAAAGGCCTCGCGTTCTCCGTCTTCCCGGATGAGCCTCACCATCTGCCCCGTGGTGGCGCAGCGGCGGCGGTATTCCTCCAAATAGAACTCCCTGCGGACGGGAAAGCCATTCCAGAGGGCATTAAGTTCTTCGATGAGGGCGGCGGCCACCTCCGAGCGGCGGGGGGGAGAGGCCATATGCTGGCCCAGGGAGGTGGCCATCCGGGACAGCTCCGGACCAAAATCTTCGGCGGTCTGGCTTACGTTGACGCCCATGCCCACCACCACATAGTCCAGCCGCCCATCGTCGTCCAGTCCCAGCTCGCAGAGGATGCCGCAGAGCTTTTTGCCATCCAGCAGGGGGTCGTTGACCCATTTGATCTGGCAGGAAAGCCCGGTGAGGGCCTCGGTGGCCCGGCACACTGCCACGGCGCACCAGGCGGTGAGCTGCTGGACTTGGCGGAGGGACGCCTGGGGGCGCAAAAGGACGGATAGGTAAAGCCCCTTTCCCGGCAGGGACAGGAAGGAACGGCCCCGGCGGCCCTTGCCTCCGGTCTGTTCTCCGGCAACGACCACCAGGCCGTTTTCCGCCCCCTGGGCTGCCAACCGTTTGCACTCATTGTTGGTGGAGTCGGTCACGTCCAGGCAGACCACCCGGTTTCCCACAGCCTGTCCGGGCCGGGTCAGGAGGCCGGGGGAGAGAAGGTCGGGAGAGGACAAAAGCCGGTAGCCCAGGCCGGGCCGGGATTCGATGGTATAGCCCTCTTTCCGCAGGGCCTCCATGGCCTTCCAGACCGCCGCGCGGCTCACCTTCAGCTCCCGGCTCATGGCCTGTCCGGAGAGGGGAGCCGGGGCAGAGGACAATAGGCGGAGGACATTGTCTTTTAACATAAAGCTCGCTTCCTTTCGGGGGAGGACAGCGCCCATATCTCCCCCTACACTCTACCCCCATTAAAAAAACTTGTCAACAGAAATAAAAATTTAGTTTACAATTCTCCTCTAATATGCTATCCTTCCTGTAAACCAAATTGGAAAAGAGGTTTACAATTATGAAGACAAATACCAGAAGGATGGTCCAGGCGGCTCTGATGGCAGCTCTGACAGCGGCGGGGGCTTTTATCCGCTTCCCTCTGGGCGCCATGTCTTTCACCATGCAGGATATGTTCACTGTTCTGGCGGGGGTCCTGCTGGGGTGGAAGTGGGGAGCCGCCTCCCAGGCGGTCTATGTGGCGCTGGGGCTTCTGGGTCTGCCCATCTTTACCCAGGGGGGCGGCATAGGCTATGTGTTCCAGCCCAGCTTTGGCTTTCTGCTGGGGATCATTCCTGCCGCCGCCCTGACAGGAGCCTTGGCAGGGGAGGAGGGACGCCCCGGACGGGTGGTTCCCGCCTGCGTGGCGGGGCTGGCGGCGATGTACCTGATCGGGGTCCCTTATATGGGAGCCATATTGAACCTCTACATGGGCAAGGGCCTCAGTGTGTGGACCATTGTCAAAACGGGAATGGTGGTCTATCTTCCCGGTGACGCGCTGAAGGTGGCGGTGGTGGCGGCAGTGGCCCCCGCCCTCTGCCGGGCCTTGAGGAGAGAAGGGATAAAGGCATAAGCGGGGGCTTTGTCCCATATAGTGTGGTATCAATGTAGAAAGGCGGGGATACCATGCCCTATGAGGAAATACGGCCCGCGGGGGGCCACCATCTCATTCTGGAGGACCGGGAGCGTCTGACGGTCTCCGGGGTGGAGGAGGTGGAGAGCTTTGACGAAAACACCATCGTTATGGACACGGCCCAGGGGGTGCTTATCGTTCGGGGGGAGGACCTTCACATCGAAAAGCTGAGTCTGGACGGAGGAGACCTGAAGGTGGAGGGAATGGTGGAATCCCTGAGCTACGAGGAGCCCCGCCGGGGGAAAGGCGGTTTCCTGTCCCGGCTGCTGGGGTAAGCCATGGAGGTTTCGGTGACTGGGCAGGCCCTCAGTTTTCTGGGGGCTGCCGCCCTGGGTGGGGGGCTGGGCCTTGTCTACGACCTGTTTCGCCTGCTCCGGGGGCGGCTGGGCTGGAAGGGCCTGGGGCTTGTGCTGGACCTGATTTACTGGCCTCTGGCGGCAGCGGCTCTTTTTGTCTACTCTGTCACGGCAGGGGATGGGGTAGTCCGGGTTTACCTGATGACGGGAGTGGTCCTGGGCGGGGTCCTCTATTTCCTGTTTTTGAGCTGGCTGGCCCTTTTGATCGGGGGCTGGATTGCTGATTTGGCGGGCTTTTTGTGGGCCCTTTTCCTGTGTCCGGTCCGGTGGCTCCGGCGGGTGGGAAAAATTTTTTGGAAAAACGCAAAAAAATTCTTCCATTATCGCTTGAAATGGTATAGAATAAGCTATACCATAGGAGAAATGGGCAGGATGGCCCGGGCGAAGGAGGGGAGCGGACGTGCAGATCAAAAAGGCGGGGTTTCTCACCAAGCTGGTCATTCTCATTCTGCTCGTCGCTTCCGCCGTCAGCCTCCTGGGGCTCCAGGGCCAGATCAGCGAGGCCCAGAAGGAGCAGGCGGACCTTCAGAGGAAGGTGGCCCAGCAGAGCCAGCTCAACGCCGATCTGCGGGACGCCATCGACCACAGCAGCGACCCCGACCGGCAGGCCGCCATCGCCAGAGGTGAGCTGGGACTTACCGCTCCGGGGGAGAAGGTCATTATTTTCACCGATTGACAGCCCCTTTGTGTGTGGGGCTGAGAGAGGAAAAAAATGCAGGGGAGGACAATTCGTTTCGTATGGAGTTTGGGGTAGGTTCTATTCTGGAGGGAAAGGTCACCGGTATCACCAAGTTTGGGGCCTTTGTCTCGCTGCCGGAAGGCAAGTCCGGGTTGGTACATATCTCGGAGATCGCGTACACCTATGTCAATGACGTAAAGGATCATTTGCAGGAGGGCCAGGAGGTCAAGGTCAAGGTCATCGGAATTGATGACAGCGGCCGCATCAACCTTTCCATTAAAAAGGCCCAGGAACCGCCTCCCCGTCCCGAGGGGAGCCGTCCGCCCCGTCCGGTGGGCTTCACCGGACCCAAGCGTCAGCCGGAGCCTGTCACCTTTGAGGATAAGCTCAAGCAGTTTATGGCTTCCTCTGACAGCAAGCTCTCCGAGCTTCATATGAACGAAAAGAAGGGCAGCCGCAGGGGCGGCAGAAAGTGAGAAGCAGACCTCCGGCGGACGGCAAAAAGCCCGCCGGAGGTTTTTTTGCTCCATACGGGGTAAAACGGCCTTGACAAGCCCCTTTGGGCATGGTATATTTTTCTCCGTTAATGAGGGAGTAGCGAGCGGGCGTTTGCCCGTAGCAAGTCAACAATCCCGGCTCCGTGGAGGGGCCTGGCTTGCTTTGAATCGCGAGACTCATGTAGGACCGAAAGGCCATACATGGGCTTCCTTTCTGGAATGATAACGCTCAGGCCGGCCTTTGGGTCAAGCCTGGGTTTTTTGTTTGTGGAGGAAAAGAAAATGCTTGTACCTGTACTGCTGTTCGCGTTGGGGCTGGCGCTGCTCATTAAGGGGGGAGACTGGTTTGTGGACGGGGCCACCAGCATTGCCCACCGCTTTGGAGTCCCCGAGCTGCTCATCGGCGCCACGGTGGTGTCCATCGGCACCACCTTGCCGGAGGTGATGGTCTCCGCCACCTCCGCCCTGGGAGGCCACGGAGAGATGGCTTACGGCAACGCTGTGGGTTCCATCATCTGCAATACTGCCCTCATAGCCGCCATTACCGTGGCAGTGAAGCCCAGCAAGGTGAACCGGCAGAGCTTCCTTACCCCGGTGGCCTTCTTCTTTGTAGCGGCGGCGGTCTATCTCTATGTGGCATACTCCTCCGGGGAGTTTACCCGGCTGGTGGGACTGGAGCTGCTGGGTATTTTTGTCCTCTATATGGTGGTCCTGGTCCGCCAGGGCCTCCGGGCGCCAAAAATCTTTGAGAAAGGGGAAGCCTCCGCCCAGCCTCTTTGGAAAGACCTTCTCCTGCTGGTGGTGGGGGCGGTCCTCATTGCCTTTGGGGCCGACCTGCTGGTGGAGAACGGCACCCTGATCGCCCAGGCCCTGGGGGTCCCCGAATCGGTCATTGCCCTCACCTTTGTGGCCCTGGGGACAAGCCTTCCCGAGTTGGTCACTGCCGTCACGTCCCTGGTGAAGGGCCACGGGGCCCTGTCCCTGGGCAATATCGTGGGGGCCAACCTGTTTAATCTGGTGCTGGTCAGCGGCGTTTCGGCGGCGTTGGCACCCTTTTCCATCCCGGCGGGCAAGACCATTGGGGGCTATAACGCCTCTTTGGTGGTGGACCTGCCCCTGATGGTGCTGGTCATGGGCTTCCTGACCATTCCGGCCCTGGTCCGGGGCAAGCTGAGCCGCTGGCAGGGGGTGGGCCTGCTGGCAGTCTACGCCGGGTTCTGCGTGTTCCAGTTTTTCCTGTAAAAAAGCATCCCGGAAGCAATTTGCGTCCGGGATGCTTTTTATGAAGGGTCTTTTTTGTATTCTGCAATATCTTCCAGCTTACAATCCAACGCTGCGCACAGCTTATCCAGCGTTTTCGTCTCCATATTCATGTTGGCCCGGAGCCGTCGAACCGTCTTGTTGTCAATGCCGGCCCGTTCCCTTAACCAATATGTGGAAATACCTTTTTGTTTCATAATGACCCACAATTTGTCAAATACAATCATAAACGCACCCCCATATTGACAAGAATTAGTATGGGGGTTATAATCCAACTTATTAAGGGGCCATATCCCCCGTTTTTGCATATAAAATATTGTATAATGGGGAGGATTTTATGTTACTATACAAAAATGGCCGATTTTACGGCAAAAAAGTCTCCTTCCTGCTCCCCGACGGTTTTTATTTTGAGGACGATCCGGATATTAACGTGGAGCACGGTTTTTGTGCCTGGCCGCCGGAAAAGGACTATCTTTGCTCCTGGAATTTTTACGAGGACTGTTGGGGCTCGAAAGCGGAGTTGGAGAACTGGCTTTCCCCAGAATGTGGGTTCATTTCCCTGACGCCAATTACACCCATTCAAATGAACGGCCTGTCAGGCCATTTTCTCCTCTACAAAAACCGGCAGGCCCAATACTATGAGGCCCGCTTTGATTTGGGGGAGGGAGAGGAGCTGTCCTTTTTGACGGAGACCCGGGAAAGGGGAAAGGATATTCGCCAAATTGTGGTCTCACCGCCGTTTCAGGCCGCTTTGGAGGGCATACGGGCGCAATAAAAGAGGGTCCCGGAAGCAAAGGGCTTCCGGGACCTCCTTTTTTACCGGCTCATAAAGAATTCCCGCAGCAGGTCCTTGAAAATCCCGAAGGTAGTCAGCCGGTCTACCTGCTGGGCGGATACGATGTCGATGGTCTGGCGCACCTGCCCGCCGATGGTCACGGTCATTTCTCCCAGCTTCTGGCCTTCCGATACCGGGGCCTCCACGTCGGAGCAGAGGTTCATGGAGGTTTCCACGGCGTTGACCTGGGTCTTTTCCAGCAGGACCCGGCTCCCCTGGGAAAGCACAGGCTGCACGTACTCCTGTTCGCCCAGCAGGACCTTTACCGGAGGCAGGGCCTGGGCGGGCTTTACGTCCAGCACGGTGTAATTGGCAAAGCCAAAATCCAGCATGGATTTGGCGGTCTCGTTCCGGAGGTCCCGGGTGGCGGACTTCATCACCACGGCGATCAGCTCCATGCCGTCCCGCTCGGCGGTGGCGGACATACAGTAGCCCGCCGCGTCGGTAAAGCCGGTCTTCAGCCCGGTGCAGCCGTCATAAAAGCGCACCAGCTTGTTGGTGTTGGCCAGCTGAAAGGCCCCGTCCCGGAGGGAATCCATCCAGATGGTGGTGTACTCCCGGATGGAGGGGTGGTTCAAAATCAGCTCCCGGCTCATAACGGCGATGTCATGGGCTGAGGTCAGGTGTCCGGGGGCGGGGAGGCCCGTGCAGTTGAGAAAGGTGGTGTCCGCCATGCCCAGCTCATGGGCCCGCTGGTTCATCCGCTCTACAAAGGCGCTCTCGCTGCCGGCCAGGTGCTCGGCAAGGGCCACGCTGGCGTCGTTGCCCGAGGCTACGGCCACGGCCTTCAGAAGGTCGTGGACCGACATGGTCTCGCCCTCCTTCAAATACACCTGGCTTCCACCCATAGAGGCGGCCCGGGCAGAGACCTGCACGGTGTCCTCCTTGGAGAGAAGGCCTCCGTCAATGGCCTCCATTACCAGCAGCAGGGTCATGACCTTGGTGACGCTGGCCGGCTCCATACGGTCATGGGAATGATGCTCATAAAGGACCTCTCCTGTCTCTTTTTCCATGAGAAGGACGGCCCCCGCATTGGTTTCCGGGCCTCCGGCAACGGCGGCCCGGGCGGGCAGAATACAAAGACTGGCGGCCAGCAGGGCCGCAAAAAACCGTTTCATGGCATTTCCTCCATTTTTGAAAATCTGCCTTTAAGATGTGGAGTTTTGAGCGGAGTATACCCGGCGGAAAAAGGGGACGCTGTTAAATTTTTCTTGCATAATGGAGAAAAAAGTGATATGGTAAGGGGCAAACGGCGCTTTAACAGAATAAAGCCGCCGTTTGTCCCGGTGTGCGGGGAAAATCAGAGAGAACGGAGAGAATCATATGAACGTATTGCGTAAAATCACAAAGTTTGTCAGCCAGTGGATGGCCATTATCGTTCTGGGAATGGCGGCTGTGGCCCTGCTGGCGCCGGCTCCGGTGAGCGCTGTACTGAAAACCAGCTATGTCAATACCCTTTTGGGCATCGTCATGTTCGGCATGGGCCTTACCCTGAAGCCCGCCGACTTCAAGGTGGTGTTCAGCCGCCCCAAGGACGTTATCATCGGCTGCATTGCCCAGTTTACCATTATGCCCCTGCTGGCCTTTCTGCTGTGTAAGGTGTTCAGCCTGCCCACGGAGCTGGCGGTAGGCGTCATTCTGGTGGGCACCTGTCCCGGCGGTACCTCCTCCAATGTAATGACCTATATGTCCAAGGGCGACGTGGCCCTGTCCGTAGGGATGACCAGCGTGTCCACCATCCTGGCCCCCTTCCTCACCCCTATGCTCACCCTTCTTTACGCCGGACAGAGCGTGGATGTGAACGTAATGAATATGTTCATGTCCATCGTAAAGGTGGTCATCGTGCCCATTGTGCTGGGCTTCCTTATCAACCGGTTCCTGCCCAAGGTGGCGGAGGCCATTGTGGACATCCTGCCCCTTATCTCCACCACCGCTATCGTGGCCATCGTAGGCGCGGTGGTGGCCGCCAACGCCGCCAAGATTATGACCTGCGGCCTGCTTATTGTGGCGGTGGTCATCCTCCACAACCTGCTGGGCTATGCGGTGGGCTACGGCGTGGGCAAGGTCCTGAAGCTGGACACCACCAAGTGCCGGGCCATCTCCATTGAGGTTGGAATGCAGAACTCCGGCCTTGCCACCTCCCTGGCGGGAGCCCACTTCGCCCAGTATCCCCTGGCTACCATTCCCGGCGCTGTGTTCAGTGTGTGGCATAACATCTCCGGCGCGATCCTGGCCAATATTTTTCTCAAGCTGGACGGAAAGAACAGCAAGTAAGACCTGACAGCCGCTCTGAACCACCCGCCGGGAAGGTCCCCGGCGGGTGGTTTTTTGATGAAAAAAGAAAATTTTCCTTTACATTTTTGCATTAGCGTGTTACTATACTAAAGCACGGCGGCAAAGACTGCCGGAAAAAGGATTTGCGATCACAGGAGGATACATACTATGAAAAAGAAGATTTCTCTGGCCCTGGCTCTGGTCATGGCCCTTTCCCTCGCCGCCTGCGGCGGCAAGCAGCCCACCCAGACCGACAACAGCGACAAGGCCTATGTTCAGGACAAGGGCACCCTTATTGTGGGCATTACCGAGTTTGAGCCCATGGATTACACGGACCAGAGCGGCGAGTGGATCGGCTTTGACGCCGACCTGGCCAAGGCCTTTGCCGAGAGCCTGGGGGTGAAGGCGGAGTTCCAGGTCATTAACTGGGACAACAAAATTTCCGAGCTGGAGGGCAAGACCATCGACGTGGTGTGGAACGGCATGACCCTCACCGACGACGTGAAGGCCGCTATGGAGTGCTCCAACCCCTACTTCAACAACGCCCAGGTGGTCATCGTCCCCGCCGCCAAGGCTGCGGACTACCAGAGTGTGGACAGCGTAAAGAGCCTGAACTTCGCCGTGGAGGACGGCTCCGCCGGCAAGGAGCAGGTGGAGGCCCTGGGAGCCAGCTTCACCCCGGTACTGGATCAGGCTACCGCTCTGCTGGAGGTCTCCTCCGGTACTGCCGACGCCGCCGTCATCGACTATTTGATGGCAGCCGCCACCGTGGGAGAGGGAACCAGCTACGCCGATCTCACCTACACCGTGGAGCTCAACAGCGAGGAGTATGGCGTAGGCTTCCGGAAGGAGAGCGACCTGGCTGCCGCCCTCAACGACTTCTTTAAGACGTCTTACGAGGACGGGACCATGCAGCAGATCGCGGATACTTACGGCATCGGTGATAAGCTCATCGAGCAGAAGTAAGCCTTTTCCCGCATAATCCCGTAGGGGCCGATGTCCTCATCGGCCCCTACCTGTCTGTTTTCATTCCATTTTTCAGGAGGTGTTCCCGTGTTCCTTACCGTTGTCGGCGCCCTGAACCAGGGCTTTCTGCAAACCTTAAAGCTCTTTGCCGTCACCCTGCTGGGGGCGTTGCCTTTGGGACTGGTGATCTCCTTTGGCTCCATGAGCCGGTTTGCCCCTCTGCGGTGGCTCACCCGGGGGGTCATCTGGGTCATCCGGGGGACCCCCCTGATGCTGCAGCTTATCATTCTCTACTACATTCCCGGCAAGCTCATGGGCTACTCTCCCTGGGGAACCGGGGAGGCCGGGCGCTTTTTAGCCTCCGCCATTGCCTTTATCATCAACTATTCCTGCTATTTTTCCGAAATTTACCGGGGGGGCATCCAGTCCGTCCCCGTGGGCCAGCAGGAGGCGGGGCTGGTGCTGGGCATGACCCGGCGGGAGATCTTCTTTCAGGTCACCCTGCTGCAGATGGTCAAACGCATTGTTCCCCCCATATCCAACGAGGTCATCACTCTGGTAAAAGATACTTCTCTGGCCCGGATCATCTCCTTCCAGGAGGTCATCTGGGCGGGCCAGGCCTTTATGAAGACCTCCCACGGCTACTCCGGCCTTCTCTGGCCCCTCTTTTTCACGGGAGTTTACTACCTGGTGTTCAACGGGGTGGTGACGGTCCTGCTGGGCAAGCTGGAAAAGAAGCTGGACTATTTCAGGTAAGGGGGTGGCGGCGTGGCTTTATTAGAGGTGCGAAACATAGAAAAGCACTTTGGCTCCACCAAGGTGCTGGAGGACATCTCCTTTTCCCTGGAGCAGGGAAAGGCCCTGGCCATTATCGGCTCCTCGGGCAGCGGCAAGACCACACTTTTGCGGTGTTTGAACTTTTTGGAGACCCCCGATTCCGGCCTCATCACCGTCCGGGGAGAGAAGCTCTTTGACGCGGAAAACAAGGCTTCCTTCAGTGAGGAGGCCATCCGCCAAAAGCGGCTCCACTTTGGGCTGGTGTTCCAGAGCTTCAACCTGTTCCCCCAGTATACCGCCCTGGAGAACGTGACCCTGGCGGGGAAGCTGCGGGAGAAGGACAAGAACCGGTGGCCCGAGATCGAAAAACAGGGATTGGAGCTATTGGACCGGATGGGCCTTGCCGACCGGGCCGGCCACTATCCCCACCAGCTCTCCGGGGGCCAGCAGCAGCGGGTGGCCATCGCAAGGGCGTTGGCCCTGCACCCGGACGTGCTCTGCTTTGACGAGCCCACCTCCGCCCTGGACCCGGAGCTGACAGGGGAGGTCCTAAAGGTCATCCGCTCCCTGGCGGAGCAGGACACCACCATGATCATCGTCACTCACGAGATGGCCTTTGCCCGGGATGTGGCCGACGAGGTCATCTTTATGGACGGCGGCCTTATTGTAGAGCAGGGAAGCGCCCGGCAGGTCATCGAGAACCCCAAAGAGGAGCGGACAAGGCAGTTTTTGTCCCGGTATTAAAAGAAAACGGAAGCGGCCCCGTGATTTTGCGGGGCCGCTTTTTTCCGCTCTTGTCAACGGGAAAAAATAGGATTATAATATTAGCAGCACAAATTGTATACAATCTGAAAACGGGAGGGGACAGACCATGTATATCCAGTTTGACCAGTCCAGGGAATTTGACCTCATCCTGCTGGGCCGGGTGGCTATCGACTTCAACCCCGCGTACAGCGACGAGGTGAAGGAGGAATTCAAGCCTCTGAAGAAAGTGCACTATTTTGAAAAGTTTGTGGGCGGTTCTCCCGCCAACATTGCCGTGGGGGTGACCCATCACGGCATGAAGGCGGGGTTTATCGGCAAGGTTTCCGACGACCAGTTTGGGGAGTTTGTGGTGGATTACTTCCATGAGCAGGGCATTGACACCTCCTGCATCACCAAGTGCACGGGAGGGGAGAAGCTGGGTCTCACCTTTACGGAAATGCTCTCCCCCAAGGAGAGCAGTATTCTCATGTACCGCAACTGCATCGCAGACCTCCAGCTCCATGTGGACGATGTGAAGGAGGAGTACATCCAAAGGGCCAAGGCCATCCTCATTTCGGGCACCGCCCTGGCGGAAAGTCCCTCCCGGGAGGCCGCCATCAAGGCCGTCATGCTGGCAAAGAAGGTGGGGACAAAGATCATCTTTGACATCGACTACCGGGAATATAACTGGAAAAACAGGGATGAAATTTCCATCTACTACTCCATTGTGGCCAAGGAAGCCGACATCATCATGGGCTCCCGGGAGGAGTTTGACCTGACGGAGAAGCTCATCAAGCCCGGCATGACCGACGAGGAGAGCGCCGCCTACTGGCAGGGCCATAACGCCAAGATCGTGGTCATCAAGCACGGGATGCAGGGCTCCCACGCCTTTACCCGGGATGGGCAGAAGTTCAGCATCAAGCCCTTCCCCGTCACCGCCCGGAAGGGCTTTGGAGGCGGGGACGGCTACGGCTCCGGGTTTCTCTATGGCCTCTATCAGGGCTGGGAGATCATCGACTGTCTGGAATTTGGCTCCGCCGAGGCTTCCATGATGGTGCGCAGCAACAACTGCTCCGACGCCCTCCCCGGCCCCGAGGAGGTTCATGCCTTTATCAAGGCGGAGAAGGAGCAGTTTGGCGAAATGGTCGCCAGAGCGTAAAAAGGAGGAAAACAGCATGGGAAAAGTATTTGGCTACCCGGAATTTGACGCCAAGGGTGAAAAGGTTCTTACTACCTATGACAATGACTACAAGGATATGCTCATGGACATTCGGGTCTACCGCATGAAGGCAGGAGAGGCGCGCACCTTCTGCCGGGAGGGGGAGGAGACCGCCGTTCTGCTGCTCTCGGGCAAGGCCGGGTTTACCGGCGGCGGGGTGTCCGCCCAGGTCAGCCGCAAGGATGTGTTCACCGAGGGGCCCTGGTGCCTCCACGTCTGCACCGGGACAGAGGTTCGGGTGGAGGTGGAAACCGAAACGGAGATTCTGGTCCAGTGTACCAGGAATGACAAAGCGTTTGTCCCCAAGCTCTACACCCCGGAGGACGCCCCCTGGAAATATTCCTGCGTGGGCAAGTTTGGGGACGTGGCCAAGCGGCGGGTCAACACCATTTTCGATCACGACATTGCCCCCTGGTCCAACATGGTGCTGGGAGAGGTGCTCAACGACCGGGGCAACTGGTCGGGCTACTTGCCCCACCGCCATCCCCAGCCCGAGACCTATTACTTCAAGTTTGACCGGCCCGAGGGCTTTGGAGCCAGCTTTGTGGGTGATCAGGTCTTTAAGAGCGTGGACGGCAGCTTCTCCGCCATCCCCGGCGGGGAGCTTCACCCCCAGTCGGTGGCTCCCGGCTTCCAGATGTATACCTGCTGGATGATCCGCCACCTGGACGGGAAGCCCTGGCTGCAAACCGACCGCTGCGAGGACGAGCGGTATACCTGGCTCCACGACGCGGAATTTTAAGAGGAGGCGGTCAATATGGCAAGAGAATTTATTGTACCGGGCCAGATCATCACCGGAGCGGGCGCTTTGGACATGGCGGCCCAGACCCTGGGCGCTATGGGGAAAAAGGCCCTGATCGTCACCGATGAGATGATGATAAAGCTGGGCAACTGCGCCAAGGTGGAGGAAGCCCTGAAGGGTCAAAACGTGGCCTACGCCGTCTTCTCCGGGGTCACCGGAGAGCCCACCGACAAGATGATCGAGGCGGGGCTTGCCGAATACCGGAAAAACGGCTGCGATTTCCTGGTGGGCCTGGGAGGAGGCAGCGCGCTGGATTCCATGAAGGCCATCGGCGTGCTGGCAGACTACAACGGCAGGATTTCCGACTTCATGGGTAAGGTCATCGACGTGCCCATGCCTCCCATGGCGGCCATCCCCACCACGGCGGGTACCGGGTCGGAGGCCACCCAGTTCACCATCATTACCGACACCCAGCGGGACATTAAGATGCTCCTCAAGGGCAAGTGCCTGATGCCCGGCCTTGCCATCATCGACCCCCAGTTCACCATGACCGCACCTCCCAAGATCACCGCCTCCACGGGTCTGGACGCCCTGTGCCATGCGGTGGAGGCCTATACCTCCCGGAAGGCTCAGGCCATGTCCGACACCTTTGCTTTGTCGGCGGTGAAGCGTATCTTCCGCTTTCTTCCCACCGCTTTCCACGACGGAGCCAACGAGGAGGCCCGGGTAGAAATGTCGGTGGCGGCGTTGGAGGCGGGCATCGCCTTCAATAACGCCAGCGTCACCCTCATCCACGGCATGAGCCGGCCTATCGGGGCTCTGTTCCACGTGCCCCATGGCCTTTCCAATGCCATGCTGATGAAGGTGTGCCTGGGCTTTGCCCTGGAGGGAGCTTACGGCCGCTTTGCGGCCCTGGGCCGGGCCATCGGCGCGGCGGAGGGGCAGGACTCCGACGAGGTGGCCGGCCGGAAATTCCTCTCTGCCCTGGTGGAGCTGACAAAGGAGCTGGAAACGCCAACCCCGGCCCAGTACGGCATCAGCCGGGAGGAGTTCTTTGCCGTCATTCCCAAGATGGCCCGCGACGCCATGGACAGCGGCAGCCCCCAGAACACCCAGCGGGAGATCACCCAGGGGGATGTGGAGCGGTTATATAAAGAGCTCTGGTAAAAAAGGATTATAAAAAACACCCTCTTTGGCAAAAATACCAAAGAGGGTGCTCTTTTTTTGTGAAGGAGGGAAAAATTGCAAAAACCCCCTTGACTATAACTTGTGAATGTTATAACATATCCAGGCGCGAAATGTTGCGTTAGTGCAAAAAAGAGGATAAAATGTTGAAATGGAGGAAGAAAACATGAAAAAAAGAACACTTGCACTGTTCTTAAGCCTTGCTATGGCTGCATCCTTTGCCGGATGCTCCAACAAGACTCCCGGAGAGACGGCTCCTGCCACGGGTATTTACACTCCCGGCACCTATGAGGGCAGCGGCCAGGGCTACGGCGGGGCCGTGACGGTCTCCATCACCGTGGACGACAACAACATCACCGACGTGAAGGTGACCGGCGACCAGGAGACTCCCACCATTGGCGGCGCGGCTCTGGAGGAACTGGCCGAGCAGATCAAGACCGCTCAGAGCGCGGAGATCGACGGGGTTTCCGGTGCGTCTTTGACCTCCGCCGGCGCCAAGGAGGCGGCTGCCGCCGCCATTGCCTTGGCTAAGGGCGAGGGCGGAGCCGCCGGAGAGCTGACCTTCAAGGCCGGCACCTATACCGGTAAGGGCACGGGCTATAACGGCCCGGTGGAGCTCGCCGTCACCTTCTCGGATACCGCCGTCACGGCGGTGGAGGTGGCGACCTCCGGGGAGACTGCCAATGTGGGCTCTCCCGCCTTTGATATTATGATTCCCGACATTCTGGAGGCCAACGGCTCCGGTATTGACGGCGTCTCCGGCGCCACCTTTACCGCCCGGGCCATCAAAGAGGCTCTGAACGACGCCGCCAAGCAGGCGGGAGCCTCCGACATGGCCGCCTTCCAGAAAAACACCGTGGTCCATGAGGCCCAGGCTCCCATCGACGTTACTGTGGACGTGGTGGTAGTGGGTGCGGGCGGCGCCGGTATGGGCGCCGCCGCCCAGGCCGCTCAGAACGGAGATACGGTGCTGGTCATGGAGAAGAACGCCCAGATCGGCGGCAATACCCTGGTCTCCGGCGGCGCGTTCCAGTCCGTCATGCCTTACCTCTGCTGGGACCCCGCCAACCCCGACGCCACCACCGGCGAGTACCGGGGCCAGACCTATGACAAGGTGAAGGCGGGCGGCGGCTCCATCGCTACCCTGAAAATCATTGCGAATTGGTCTGAGTCCGAGTTTGACGCCGACTTTTATAAGGATCATGAGTATGTGGCCGGCGACATTGAGGAGCTGAGTAAGCACGGCGTCCACGCCGATTTCCTGCCCACCCTTCAGGCCTTGAAGAAGGAAATCAAGGCGTATCTGGATTGGGCCCAGCCCAAGCTGAACAGCGGGATGGCCGAGACAGAGCTGCCCCTGTTCTCTACCGTGAACCTCCATATTTTCCAGACCTACTACGGCGGTCTGCGCCAGAGCTCCGATAAGAATGAGTGGATTTACGGCGATGTAGAGCTGGTCAAACAGTTCATCGAGGGCGGTCAGGAGCTGAAGCCCTGGCTCCAGGATCAGGGCGCGCTCTTTAACGATGCCGACCAGTCCACCCTCATCGGCGCGTTGTGGTGGAGAGAGAACTCCTTCTCTGGCGGCGATATGGACGGCGATGGCAAGATGGACATTCCGGCCCAGTTCGGCACCTACTTTGCTACCACTCGGAAGACGGTGCTGGAGACCGCCGACACTGCCAAGGATAACCAGATTCTGACCCGCTGCGAGGCCACGGAGCTTATCGTGGAAAATGGCAGAGTTACCGGCGTGAAGGGCGTTCTCTATGACGGAACCTCCGTTACCGCTCACGCCAACAAGGGTGTGATTTTGGCTACCGGCGGCTACGCGGCCAACATTGCCAAGGTCATGGAGACCAACAAGTATTGGGACCCCAAGTTCATTACTGCCTCCACCAAGACCACCAACCGCAGCTCCATGCAGGGCGACGGTATTACCATGGGCGAGGCCGTGGGCGCCGCCACAGTGGGCGAGGGCTGGACCCAGCTGATGCCCATTGCCTGGATCGACAACGGCAACCTGTCCTTCGGCGCGGGCAACTACGCCGCCTATATCAACCCCACTACCGGCAAGCGTTTTGTCAACGAGGCCGCCGAGCGTGACGTTCTGTCCCTGGGTGAGCTCCAGAACGGAATTGAGGTCAAGGGGACTCAGGGCGTGTTCCTGGAGTTCTCCAACGCCGAGACCGTGGTAGGTTATCCCTACCCTTACGACACCTATGTGGCCCCCGGCGTGGAGGCCGGAGCCACCACCGGCAAGGAGCAGATCGACGGCCGGGTCTACTTCTGCACCAGCCCTGACGAGCTTCAGAAGGTGTTGGACGAATTTGGCATGAAGGCCGACCCCAAGGTGATCTATGAGACCATCGAGGCCTACGATAAGGCCGTTATGGCCGGCGAGGAGCCCCCCGAGGTGAAGAAGGAGAACCCCACCAAGCTGGTGGGCTTTGCCGAGGTGGATGAGCACGGCAAGTATAAGGCCGACACCTACAAGCTGGAGGGCGAGCTCCTCCGTATCCGGGTTATGGCTCCCTCTACCCACCACACTATGGGCGGTCTGGCCATTGATACGGAGCGCCACGTGCTGGACGACAGCGGCAAGATCATTGAGGGCCTCTACGCCGCAGGCGAGGTCACCGGCGGTATCCACGGCGGAAACCGTCTGGGCGGCAACGCCATCGTGGAGATTTTCGTCTCGGGCCGTACCGCCGCCAATGCGGTAAACGCAGACAACAAGTAAAAAGTATATACTTTACAAGGAAGGGCGGCGTCCATAAGGGCGCCGCCCTTTTTTCTTGTTCCGGAAGAAAACCTGTGCTATAATAAAAAGCAGAAATTCTGACCCGGCAAATTTTGAATATGGGGGAGACAACCATGAATTATACCGTAGAAAATGCCCTCTTGCGCTTGACTGTTTCCGGCCACGGAGCCGAGCTTCAGGACCTGCGGAGAAAGGCCGATCCTGATGTGCCCCTGCTTTGGGATGGAAAGAAGGAGCACTGGCCCCGGAGGGCTCCCATCTGCTTTCCCTGGTGCGGACGTATAGAGGACAACTGGTACGAATTTGAGGGAAAGCGGTACGAAAACCTGCCCCAGCATGGGTTTGTGCGGGATGTGGAGCACACTCTGGTGGAGCAGACCCCGGACAGTCTGACCTTCCGGTTGGACTGGACGGGAGACGATAAGCTCTGGCCCTGGGCCTTCACCCTGGAGACCCGGCACGCCCTCCGGGGCAATGTGCTGGAGACCACCTGCACCGCCGTGAACCGCTCCGGGAGTCCCATGCCGGTGCAGCTTGGGTTCCATGTGGGTCTTGCCTGCCCCTTTACGCCGGGAAAGGCTCTGGAGGATTACTGCATTCGCTGGGAAAAGCCGGAGGCCCTTGGTGGGGCGGACTTCTTCACCCTGGATCACCACAGCTTTGACCATGACAGCATTTGCTTTCCCGGTCTTGCATCGGAGTGGCTTCAGGTGGAGGAGAAGGGGACGGGGAAGTATCTCCGGGTGGAGACAAAGGACTGGCCCTTTGTGCTGATTTGGAGTGCGTTGGGGGTGCCGGATTTTGTATGTATTGAGCCCTGGACGGGATTCTTAGGGCCGGGACACGACCTCAGCAAGAGGCCGGGGACTGCGGTCTTAGCCCCCGGAGAGACCTTCTCCCGCACCCACCGGCTGACAGTGGAGCTGTAAGCGGTCATAAAAAAGCCGTCCCCCTTTTGGGGGACGGCTTTTCCTTTGCGTTCGTGCCAAGCGTGGGCCGCAAGGCGGGCGGGGAGGGATTAGATCATCTTCTTCATCTCGTCGTAGACAAACTGGACCTTGGGTCCGACCACTACCTGAACAGCGGTCTTGCTGGGACGGATGATGCCGGAAATACCGGAGGACTTGATCTTCTTCTCGTCCACCAACAGGTTGTCCTTGACCTCCAGACGGAGGCGGGTGATGCAGTGGTCGAGTTCGGTGATGTTGTCCTTGCCGCCCAGGCCTTCCAGAATGATCTTAGCCATGGAGGTATAGTCATTGTTGGCAAGCTCGATCTTCATCTCGCCGTCCTGGTCGTCGTCCTCACGGCCGGGGGTCTTCAGGTCAAACTTCTTGATAGCAAAGTCAAAGACCAGGAAGAAGACGATGAAGGCCGCAATGCCCATGGGGATAATGAGCCAGGTCTGGGCGTGGGCAGGCAGAGCCGCGGAGAACAGCAGGTCGGTAGCGCCGGCAGAGAACATGAAGCCGGCCCGGAAGCCCAGAGCCACAGTGATGGCGGCGAAGATGCCGTAGAGCAGGGAGTAGACTACGTACAGGGGGAAGGCCAGGAACATAAAGGCAAACTCAAAGGGCTCGGTAACGCCGCAGATGAAGGAGCACAGAGCGGCGGCGCCCACGATGCCGATGGCGTACTTCTTCTTGTCGCTCTTGGCGTTCTTGATCATAGCCAAAGCGGCGCCAGGGATACCGAACATCATGCAGGGGAAGAAGCCGGCCATATACATACCAATAGACCAGTTGGCGTTCTGGGCGATCTCGCCCATGGGGAACCAGTAGGCGGTCAGGTCACCGATACCGATGGTATCAAACCAGAACACGTTGTTCAGGGCGTGATGGAGGCCGGTGGGGATGAGCAGACGGTTCAGGAAGGTGTAGATGCCAACACCGATCACATCCATGCCCTTGATGGCGTTGCCGATAGCCACCAGCACACTGAAGATGATGGGCCAGGCCACCAGCAGGACGGCGGAGACCAGAATGGACACAACGCCGGTGACGATGGCAACGCTCCGCTTGCCGGAGAAGAAGCTCAGCACGTCAGGCAGCTTGGTGCCCTTAAACTTGTTGTAGCAGGCGGAACCGATGATACCGGCCAGGATGCCGATGAAGGGGTTGGCGATCTTGCCGTAGGCCACGCCCCAGGTCTCGTTTTCCACCAGGCTGGGGATGATGGCGCCGGCGTTGCCCACCAGGGTGGTCATCATCAGCCAGGAAACGAGGGCGGCCACACCGCCGGTACCGTCGTTGTCCTTAGCCAGACCAACGCCCACGCCGATGGCAAACAGGATGGCCATGTTGTCGATGACGGCACCGCCGGCCTTGATCAGGAACAGGCCCAGAGTGTAGGCAAAGCCGCTGGTGGCGGCGTCAGGCACGCCCATGGCGCCGGGGGCGATAAAGTAGCCCAGGCCCATTAGGATACCGCAGATGGGAAGCACGGCTACGGGCAGCATCAGCGCCTTGCCAAGCTTTTGCAGTTTTTTCATCATAATGTAATTTTCCTCCTCACAAAATCTCTCACACAGGTTTTGGAGCGTATGTTTATCCAAACGCCGTTGGCCCACAACGGCGGAGGATACAAAAATAGATACTTTCAGGCAGAAAATGCCTGAAATAAAACAGTTCTGGGGCCGCCCCGAAAGAATTTTCGCCGCTCCCGCCCGGAATGGGGAAGCGAAAAGAAAATTTTACAGGTTTTCCTTCAAAAATGCCTCAATAGCGGCGGCGGCCTCCGCCTCCTGGTCTCCGTCACAGGCGACGGTCAGTTCCATCCCCTGTTTGGCGGCCAGGCGCATGATGGACATGAGCCGTTTGGCATCACCGGTGCCTGCGGGAGTGGTAATGGTAATAGAGCAGGGCCAGGCCATGGCGGCTTTTGCCAACATTCCGGCGGGCCGGGCGTGAAGCCCCATGGGGTCTTGAATCACGTGGGTAAAGCTTGTCATGCGGACACACCTCTTTCTTGCCGCAAAGCGGCGAATAGAATAGGGGAAGAATTATTTCTCCAGCTCCAGAATGAGGTCGCCGGGAGCCACCGTCTTGCCTGTGTGGGGCTGGATGGCGCCGTAGGCGTCGCTGTTGCAGATGACCACGGGAGTGATAACGTCAAAGCCTTCAGCGGTAATGGCGGCGACGTCAAATTCAATGAGCAGGTCGCCCTTCTTCACCTGGTCGCCGTTGTGGGCGTGAATGGTGTAGTGCTTGCCTTTAAGAGAAACGGTGTCCAGGCCCACATGAATGAGGACCTCGGCGCCGCCGTCGGAAACCAAGCTCACAGCGTGGCCCGTTTCAAACATCATGTCCACCTTGCCGTCACAGGGGGCAAAAACCTTGCCTTCTGTGGGTTTGATAGCGATACCCTTGCCCAAAATTTCCTCCCCAAAGGTGGGATCGCTGACCTCGGAGATGGGAACAGCCTCTCCCGCTACGGGAGCAAAAATCTGGATAGGACCGGCGGGAACTGCGGGGGCTGCCGGCGTTTCCTGAGAGGAGCCAAAAAGCTTTTGGAAAAAGCCCATGGGAATCATTCCTTTCCGGTTTGTTGTATTTTGGACAATTTTGCTTTTATGCTAAATGTGCCAGGAAATGGCATCTTTTGTCAATCTATTCGTTAAAAATAAGGAGAAATCAGACCTTTTCGCCGCCAATATAGACTGCTTGCCGATCCAGGCTGCCGCCGCAGATAATGAAATCCGCCAGCTTGCCGTTGGAGATGGAGCCGATGGTATCCAGCATCCCCAGCTCATGGGCCGGATTCCAAGTGGCGGCCCGGACGGCCTCCTCCAGAGGGATTCCCATGGTAACGGCGGTGGTCATACAGTCATAAAGATTGGTGGCGGAGCCTGCAATGGTGCCGTCAGCTAAGGTGGCCTTGCGGCCCTTGATATAGACCTTTTGTCCGCCCAAGTCGGACTCGCCCTCAGCCATACCGCAGGCCCGCATGGAATCGGAAATGAGGCAGATGCGGCCGGGGAACAGCTTGAAGGCCATGCGTACCGCGCTGGGATGGATGTGTACTCCATCGGTGATGAGTTCGGCGTAGACCTTCTCCCGCTCGGCTCCCGCCCCGATGGGGCCGGGGGTCCGGTGGTGAATGGAGGGCATAGCGTTATAAAGGTGGGTCAGGTGGGAGGCCCCGGCGTTGAACAGGGTGACCGCCTCCTCATAGGAGCAATCGGTGTGGGCGATGGACACGGTGCAGAGGCTGCTGGCCTTTCGGGCAAATTCCACCGCACCGGGGAGTTCGGCAGCCAGGTCTACGATTTTCACCAAGCCCCCGCAGTCCCCGTTCAGCTTCTGGAAAGCGTCAAAATCCGGGTCCTTTAAATAGGCACCGTTCTGGGCCCCCTTCCGTTTTTCGCAGAAGAAGGGGCCTTCCATGTTGACGCCCACAAACCGGGCGGAGCCCTTATCCCGCTTGTCGGCAACGGCCCGGCCCGTGGCAAAGGCCTTTGCCAGCATCTCGTAAGGAAGGGTCATGGAGGCGGGAGAGACAGAGGTGACGCCGTTTTTGCCGTAATAGGCCATCATGCGGCGCAGGCCCTCCTCGTCTCCGTCGGAGAAATCGGCTCCCGAGTTGCCGTGGGTGTGGATGTCGATAAGGCCGGGGAGGACATAAGCCCCTTTCAGGTCAACGGCGCCGGGCTTTTCCTCGCCCAGCACGTCAGTGAAGCGGCCCTCCTCTACCGAGAAACAGCCAAGCCGGAAGCGGAAATCCTCAGTAAAAATCAGGGCGTTTTTAAAATCCATATTCAGCACCTTCCTCTTACAGCAGGGACAGGGCGTCCTCGTCGGCTACCAGGGTGAAGTCCCTGTGGAACTGGAGAATGGAGGCGGGCATATGGGGGGTGATGGGGCCGAAGAAGGCCGCCTTGACCGCCTCTGCCTTGGCCTTGCCGGAGGCCACCATCAGCACCCGCTTGGCCTGCATGATGTCGTAGGTGCCCATGGAGATGGCGGTCTTGGGTACGTCGTCGATGCTCTCGAAGAACCGCTTGTTGGCCTCCAGGGTGCTTTCGGTGAGGGTGACCACGTGGGTGCCCTTGGAGAACTCCTCGTCAGGCTCGTTGAAGCCGATGTGGCCATTGTTGCCCAGACCCAGAAGCTGCAGGTCTACCCCCAGGCTCCGCAGAAGGGCGTCGTACCGGCGGCTTTCGGCGGCCATGTCCTTGGCGCAGCCGTCAGGGAGGTTGATGTGGTCAGGGCGGACGTTGATGGAATCAAAGAGGTTCTTATGCATGAAGTAGTGGTAGCTCTGGTCGTGGTCGGGAGACAGGCCCACATACTCGTCCAGATTTACAGTGGTAACCTGGGAGAAGTCCAAGTCGCCTTTTTGATACCACTTGATAAGCTGTTGGTAGGTGCCGACGGGGCTGCTGCCGGTGGCAAGGCCCAGAACGCAGTCGGGCTTCAGAATGACCTGGGCGGAGATGATGTTTGCCGCGGCACGGCTGAGCTCCTCGTAATTCTTGACACGAATGATTCTCATGGCTTAACCCTCACTTTCACAAACAGCTCGGCGGACCTTCAAGATGGACGCCGCCGCTACGGAGAGCTCGTCAATCTTGTTTTCCATAAAGAAGGGGGTCAGGTTGGTGTTGGCTCCCGCCTCGCCGCAAATCCCCACCCAGATGCCGGCGGCATGGGCGTTGCGGGCGGTAATCTCGATCATCCGGCGGATGGCAGGGTCCTCGGAATTGAAGATGTTGCTCACCTTGGCGTTCATTCGGTCGGCAGCCAGGGTGTACTGGGTCAGGTCGTTGGTACCGATGGAGAAGAAGTCCACCAGCTTGGCCAGCTCGTCGCTCATGACCACGGCGGCGGGGGTCTCGATCATCACGCCGATCTTGATGTCGTCGGAGACGGGGACGCCCTCGGCCTTCAGCTCGTTTTTCAGGTTGTTCAGCAGCTCCTTGGACTTCATGACCTGGGTCACACTGGTGATCATGGGGAACATGATGTGCAGGTTGCCATAGACGGAAGCACGCAGCAGGGCCCGGAGCTGGGTACGGAAAATCTCCGGCTGGTCCAGGCAGATGCGGATGGCCCGGTAGCCCATGGCGGGGTTCTCCTCGTGGGGAATGTTGAAATAAGGGGCCTGTTTATCGCTGCCCAAATCCAGGGTACGGACAATGACCTGGTTGGGAGCAAAGATTTCCAGCACCTTTTTATAGGCCTGGAATTGCTTCTCCTCAGAGGGGAAGTCGGGGGAATCCAGATAGAGGAACTCGCTGCGGAACAGGCCCACGCCGTCAGCTCCGGCAGCCTTGGCGTCCTCAGCATCCTTTACGCTGCCGATGTTGGCGCAGATGTGGACGTGATGGCCTGACTTGGTAATGGCCTGCTTATCCTTATAATGCTGGAGGAGGACCTTCTGCTCCTCAAAATCAGCCTTTTTCTTTTCGTAAAGGGCCAGCTCCTCGGCATCGGGGTTTACAATGACCTCGCCGGCCAGACCGTCCATGGCGATGGTGGCCTCCTGGGGCAGCTTGTCAAACTCGTCCCCCATACCTACGATGCAGGCGATGCCCATGGAGCGGGACAAAATGGCGGAGTGGGAGGTGACGGAGCCGTTCCGGGTGACGCAGCCCACCACGTATTTCTTGTCCAGCTTTACTGTCTGGCTGGGAAGCAGGTCGTCGGCAGCCACTACGATAGGCTCCTTGGGCATGGGAGGGGCATCGTCCAGTCCCTTGAGAATGCGGATGAGCCGTCCGGATACGTCCTGGACGTCGGCAGCCCGGGCCCGCATGGTCTCGTCGTCGATAGCCTCAAACATATCATGAAGCATATCGCCGGTCTGCTTGACGGCCCACTCAGCATTGCAGCCCGAGGCTACCAGGCCGGAGACGCCTTCGCAGAAGTCCAGGTCCTCCAGCATCATCCGGTGAATGTCAAAAATCATAGCGGCGTCGGCATCTTTGGCCAGGGTTTCTTCATAGAGGGCAGTAAGCTCATCGGTGGCCCTGTGCTGGGCGGCGGCGAACCGTACGCTCTCCTTCTCCGGGTCCCTGTCAGTAAGGTGTTCTACGGACAGGTCTACCGTTTCCATGTGCCACAGTCTTGCGACGGCAATACCTTCCGCCGCGCCGATCCCTTTCAGCTTCATAACAATACACTCCTTTATCTGAATGGTGTTTTATGATAGTATGCCTGCGTTGCCGGATTTCCTGCAATGTTGGTTAATTATACCACAATTTTCGTGCAGAAAGCAAGAGGGAGACGGAAAAAGTGCGGATGGCTTTTGTAGAAAACCTACAAAAGCTATCAGGACCGCACTTTGGCGGAGGCGGAAGCAGTCCCCAGCATCCCTTGGGCGGTCATGCCGGAGAGGTAGAGGACGGCTCCAAACAGAAGGCAGACAAGGCTGGCGGCGCCCTCTCCCAGTCCCGTCCGGGTGAGCGTGGGGAACAGCAGGTTGACGCACAGGCCCGCAAGAAGGGCGCTGAGGCCGGGGGCCACCAGCCAGGGGAAGGGCCGGGCCTTCAGCCCGATGGCGCGGTGGAGGGCAGTCCAGTGGAGGGCAACCCCCAAAACTGTGCTGATGAGAAGGGCCTCCACATAGCCCCGGAGGCCTACGCCGGGGACGCCCATCCGCTGCCAGGTGAGAAAAAGCTGGACCGCACCGCAGATGAGGCCATGGCGGGCGGTGGCGGTCTGTTTTCCCAGACCGTTGAGGCAGACCGCCAGGACCGCTTCCAAACAGGAGAGGGCTACCCCCACCGCTAAGGGGAGGGCAAACTGGCCTGCGGACTCCTCCCGGAACAGGACCCGGGCCAGGGGCGGAGCCAGGACGGACAGGAGGGCGGCAGAGGGAAGGATGAGCCAGGCCGCGGCGGTGATGGCCCGGTCCGCCCGTTCCCGGCACAGGTCGGCGCGGCCCAGGGCGGCGGATTGAGCCAGCCGGGGCAGAAGGACAAGGCCCATGGCGGAAATAAAGGCGGTGGGGAGAGTCAAGAGAGGCATGGTCATGCCGCACATGACTCCAAACTGGCTCATAGCGGAGGACACGTCCTGGCCTGCCCGGACCAGCCGCTGGGGAATAACCACTGAGGTGGCACACCCCATCAGGTTGCCCAGCAGGGCGGTCCAGCCGATGGGCACGGCGATATGGAGTATGTTCCGGCGCAGGACCCTCCGGTCCACTCCTTCCCCGGCGGGACGCTTTCCCAGAAAGCGGCGGTAGAGGAGGGTCAGGGTGACGGCGGAGAAAATCTCACATAAAATCATGCCGCAGACGATAAGCCCCACGGTCCGTTCCGGATTTTGCGGCAAGAAGACCCACAAAAGGCCCAGCACCGCCCCCGCCCGGATGACCTGCTCACAGACCTCGGTAAAGGCGGGAGGACGTACGTTGCCCGCGCCGTAGAAGGAGTGCTTGTGGATGTTCTCCAATCCCGTGAGCAGGACGCAGGGCAGAAGCAGGAGAATGCCAAGCCGGGAGCGGGCGTCTCCCAGCAGGTGGACGGAGATGGCGTCGGACAGGGGGGCGGCGATGAGGGCCACCGCCCCAAAGGCGCAGAGAAAGCCTGCCACGCAAGTCCTGACCGTCTGGGCGGCGGCCCGGAAATTTCCCGTGGCCCGGTACCGGGCGGACAGGTTGGAGCAGGCTACGGTAAAGCCTACGGCAGTGAGGGACATGAGGACGGAGGAGACAGGCAGGACCAACTGGTATAGGCCCATGACCTCCGGTCCCACCATCCGGGAGAGAAAGACCCGGTAGACAAATCCGACGGCTTGGGAGAAAAGGCTCACAGCGGTGAGCAGCACAGTGCTTTGCAGGGCGGACATGGGCAAAGAAAAAACCCCCTCTCATATCTTGAAGGTATGAGGGAGGGCAAGTCCTTTATGTGGAAAAGGCCGCCATTGACAATTTTTCAAAAACTGACTAAAATGGGACAAACTGTTCCCATTTTAGAAGGAGTGACCTCCATGTTCGCCGTGTTTTTTAATATGGCTGCCGTACTGCTGGGAAGCGCTTTGGGCCTTGCGCTGAAGGGCCGGTTTTCGCCCCGGATAGGCGCGGCGTTAATGAAGTGCCTGGGACTATGTACGCTGGGCATCGGATTTTCCTCTCTGCTGGGGACGGCGGATACCCTCTGCGTGATCGTCTGTATGGTGTTGGGCACGCTCTTGGGGGAGTGGGTGGACATCGAAAAACGGATGGAGGGCCTGGGGGATGCGCTCAGACGGAAGCTGGTCAGGGAGGACGGGGAAAACCGTTTTGTGGAGGGGTTTGTCACCGCCACCATCATCTACTGCGTGGGGGCTATGTCCATTAACGGCTCCATCGCCGCGGGGCTGAATCACGATTACAGCATCATTATTTCCAAAAGCGTCCTGGATGGGGTGGGGGCGATCACCTTTGCCGCCGCCATGGGTGTCGGTGTTGCCTTTTCCATTGTGCCCATTCTTCTCTATCAGGGGGGGATCACCCTGCTGGCGGGGGTGGTGGGGCCGTACCTCCCCAGTCCGGTCATCACGGAAATGAGCGCAGTGGGCGGGGCCATCATTGTGGGCATTGGGCTGAACCTGCTGGACCTTCCCAGGGAAAAGCTCCGGGTGGGCAATATGCTCCCCGCCATTTTCTTTCCCATTGCCTATGTTCCTCTGGCAAACGCGCTGTCCGGGCTTTGGAGATAAAGAAAGAGACAGGACCTGAAAAGGTCCTGTCTCTTTTGCTTTTACAGATGGGTGGCTGCCACCAGGGACAGGTCCAGCTCCGGGACCACCGTGCGGTAGGCTTCCAACACTTGGGGCAGGACCCGGCTGAGCCGGTACTGTTCCGCCGTCTCCGCCCCCTCTTTTCCCATGCGGGAGGCCAGGGCCGGGTCGCCGCTGAGACGCAGGATGTGCCGGGCAAAGGCCTCCCCGTCGTCCCAGGGGAACAAAAGGCCGGTCCCGCCCTCCCGGACCAGGTCCTGGTGGCCCTTGACGGAGGAGGCTACCACGGGAAGGCCGCAGTACATGGCCTCCATAATATTAAAAGGAAGACCCTCGCTGCGGCTGGCGGATACGGCGCAGTCGGCGGCCCGGTACCAGGGTCCCATATCAGAGACATAGCCGGGGAAGCGGGTCCGCTTCTGGACGCCCAGCTCCTCTGCCAGAGCCTTGCACTCCTCCAGCAGTCCACCGCCGCCGGGGAGAAGAAGATAAATATTTTCGGGGAGACGGGTCATGGCCCGCAGCAGCATGGCCTGGTTTTTCCGCCGGGAGAATTCGGCGGGGTAGACCAAGACAAAAGCGTTTTCCGGAATAGCCCACTCGCTGCGCAGGGCGGCTCCGGCGGCGGGAGAGGAGGCGTTCAGCCGGGAAAAATTCACGCCTACACCGGGGATGGACAGGATTTGGCGGGCCAGGCGGTGATGCTGGGCGATGCCATAGTCGCACTGGTTCATGGTGAGCAGCAGGTCCGTCCGTCCGGCAGTGAGCTTCTCCGCCCCCAGCAAAAGGGCTTTTTTCGCGGCGGGGGTATCCCCGTCAAAAAGGTAGCCGTGGCAGGTGTTTATGACCTTTGTCTCCAGCCCCTCCGCCGCCAGCCGGGTGAAAAAGGCGGCCAGGGCGGTGTGGGCGCTGATAAGGCCGTAGCCCTCCGCCTTCAGCTCCCGGCGCAGCAGCCGGGCGGCCCGGAAGTTGGCGGGGGCGGAGATGGACTTTTCAAAGGGCAGGGAAATGACCCGGCGGGCCTCCGGAAGATCCAGGGGCTCTCCGCCGCAGGCTACGTCTACGGTCCATCCCAGTTGGGAAAAGGCCCGCAGATAAGGACGGTGAAAATGGGCAATATGGGAATATGTAGAAGCGGTGAACAGGACCTTCCGTTCCATAGGCACCTCCCGGCGGATGATTTTCCTTGATTATACGCCGGGACGGCCCGGAAAAGCAAGAGGGGTCTGCTGGAAAGCTTTATTTCCGCCAAGGAGGCGGGAAACTTCTCTCCAAAAATTGACAAGCATTTTTTATGTTGGTATAATTAAACTTCAAGAAAAAGAGAGGGTGAGCCTATGATTCGGGAGAATCAGCGCTTTCTGAATCATCTGAATATGGGTTTAGACGCTCTGCTGGTCTTTTTTTCCCTCCCGGCGGCTTTCTGGCTGCGGTTCAACGTATTCCCGGGGATACCCTCGGTTCCCCTGGAGCACTACGTGCTGGCCGCGGTCTTTCTGGCCCCTGCCCATGTGCTGATCTACGCTTTTTTCGGGATATACGAGTCGGTGCGGAAAAAGCGGCTCTATCAGGACCTGGGGCGGATATTCTGGGCCAACACCCTGGGCTTCGTTTTGTTCCAGATGGTCCTGTTTCTGCTGCGGGGAGTCCACTTTGCCCGGGGCGCCCTGCTGATTTATTTCCTGCTGGTAAACATTCTGACCGGCGGTAAGCGCGTCTTTGTCCGGAAGCGGCTCCACCACTTCCGCCGTCTGGGCTATAACCAAAAGCACGTGGTACTTGTGGGGTCCGGCCTCCTGGCCCGCCGGTATATAAAGGAGCTAAAGCGGACTCCGGAACTGGGACTGACGATTTCGGGCTATATTGCCGACGGAGAAGGCGACGTCTCGCTCCGGTATCTGGGCACGTTTGAGCAAATGGAGCAGATTCTGGACAAAAAGAAGCCGGACGAGGTGGTTGCCGCCCTGGAGATGGCGGATTTTGAGCGGATGCCCGCGATCATCCAGGCCTGTGAGAAAAGCGGCGTGCGGCTGTCCCTTCTTCCGTTCTATGCCGATTATATGCCCTCCCGGCCCCAGATCGACTCCCTGAACGGCCTGCCCTTAATCAATCTGCGGCGGATTCCCCTGGACAATCTGGGTAACGCGTTTTTGAAGCGATCCATGGATGTGATAGGCTCCCTGGTCTTGATCGTGCTCACCTCGCCCCTCATGCTGGCGGCGGCGGTGGGGGTTCGGCTCAGCTCCCCCGGCCCGGTGATTTTTAAGCAAAAACGGGTGGGACTGAACAAGCGGAATTTTTATATGTATAAATTCCGCTCCATGCGCCTCAACGACAGCTCAGACGTGGCCTGGAGCACCAACAGCGACGACAGAAAGACCCGGTTTGGGGCTTTTATTCGAAAGTATTCCATCGACGAGCTGCCCCAATTTTTCAACGTGCTCAAGGGGGACATGAGTTTGGTAGGCCCCCGGCCGGAGCTGCCCTTCTATGTAGAGCAATTTAAGGAGGAGATCCCCCTATACATGGTCAAGCACCAGGTTCGTCCCGGCATCACGGGCTGGGCGCAGGTCAACGGCTACCGGGGGGACACTTCCATTGAGGGGCGAATCCGTCACGACATCTACTATATTGAAAACTGGACCCTGCTGTTCGATGTAAAAATCCTGTTTATGACCCTGTTTAAGGGCGTGAAAAACCAGGAAAAACTGCAATGACTGGAGGCCTTCCAATGTCTTTTAAGAAAAAAGCTCAAATACAGAATACAGCTCCGGCTCCGGCCCTTGCCGGGGGTGGAGCCAAGCCGGTTCCCGGCGACGCCTTTCCCAGCAAGTGGCTGTGGGTTCCACCCGTCCTGATGGTGGCGGCGTTTTTGGTGAGCTGCTTTACCACGCCTACGACCTTAAAGCCCTTATGTATGACGTTGGCGGTCCTTGCGATACTGTCCTGCGTGTTTCGGTTTTCCTGTGTGCGGGACCGGCTCTCTCTGCCGGTGCTCGGAGTGGCGGCATGGGTGCTGATGAACGGCATTTCCACCCTTTACGCCATTTCCGGCAAATTTGCCCTGTCGGAATTCCTGAAGATTCTGGTGGGCTTTTGCTGTTTCCTGCTTATTTTGGCCTGGTCCCGAGAGGGAAGGAAGAACGGACGCACTGCCGCCTCTATCCTGACCGGGAGCATTACCCTGGCCAGCCTGTTCAGTATTGATATGTTGTCCACCCACTGGCTCAGCGGGTCCCTGCTCAGCTTCCTGGGGACGTTTTCCTACGATTACCTCTATGTCAGCAACCACGCGGTGGAGGCCGGGGTACGGATGAACTCCCTTTATGAAAATCCCAATGTCTTTGCCGGCATTGCCGGTCTTGGCGTTTTGCTGTGTTTGGAGCTGGTGGTTACTGCGGAGGAGAAGAAAGAGCGGTTTTTCCACCTCTCTTGCCTGTATCTCAACGCGTTGGCCTTCCTGCTGGTATTTAGTATGGGCGCCAGCGGTATCATCGTTTTCGCGTTCCTGGCGATCCTCCTTCTGGAGCGCAGGGGACGGAAAGCCTCCCTATTGCTCCTGATGGTTGAGACCCTGGTGCTGGCCCTGGCCGGAGCCTTTCCCATCTTCCTCACCGCCTTTGATATTTGGGACGGGTTCCAGCCCGTGCCGCTGCTCTGCGCCGTGGGCGGCGCCGCGGCGTTGTGCCTGCTGGACCGGTTTCTGGGGCAGCGGATCGCCGGAAGGCTGGCCCAGGTCAGCGGAAAATTCCTGACCCTTTTGGTGGGCCTTGTCCTGCTTTTGGTAGCCCTTTTCGCAGGCTTGGCCGTGAGCCTGACCGGCCCTGCCAATCTAGCCGCCGGAGAGGGGCTGCGCCGGGCGGAGTACCCCGATCCGGGCGCTTATACGCTGAACATTCAGGCCACCGGAGACCTGCAGGTCACCATCGAGAGCCAGAACCAGCAGGAAACCATGATGCACACAGGGACGATACTGTATTCCGGCCCTGCCCAGGGGGCGGCGTTCACCGTGCCCGAGGGCAGTCTGGTCACCTACTTCAATTTCAGCGCGGCGGAAGCTCTTACTCTGGAATCCGCCGTCCTGACGGGGGAGGGGACGTCCACCACCCTCAAGCTGAACTATAAGCTGCTGCCCGGCTTTATCGCCAACCGGCTTCAGGGCCTTTTTGCCAATGAAAACGCCATTCAGCGTGTGGTGTTCTTTGCCGACGGCATGAAGCTGTTCCGCCGCAGCCCCGTATTCGGTTTGGGCCTGGGCGCCTTTGAAAGCGCCGCTCTCGGCGTTCAGACTTTCTCCTACGGAACAAAATACACTCACAATCATTACGTGGAGACCCTTTTGACCACAGGCGTGATCGGTCTCATCCTGTTTTTGGGAATGCTGGGCCTATGTGGGGCCGCCCTCTGGAAAAATCTCCGCCGGGGGGAGGAGGCCAATCCTCTCTCTCCCGCCCTGGGCGCCGCGCTGCTGTTTATGATGGGCCACGGAGCGGTGGAGGTCGACTTTTCTTTTTCTTATTATCTTCCCGTCGCTTTGGGCGTACTGGGTTTAATTTGCCTGTGCTGCGGCAGGGAGCTTCCTGTTTTCCGGGAGAAGGAGGAAATCCGGAACGGGATCGTGGCGGGCCAGTGCATCCTGATTGCCGCCTTCTGTGTGCTGTTGGGGCTGAATATGTGGGCGTACAACACGGCGCGGAACAACTGGACCGGCGATCCCTACCGCTCTCTGGCTCTGGCGGCAAAGGTGGACTTTTTTGAAAAGAACGACTATCAGCTGTCCTATGTGGTGCTGGCGCGGGACGTAAACCCCGAAAGTAACTGGGAGATATACACCACTGCCAACGAGTTTGCCCGGCGGCTGGGTCAGGAGGATTCCAATGCCATGCCGCCTTACCTGGCTGAGTATTACTTCTCCACGAACCAGCCGGAGGAGGCTGTTGCCGTACTGAAAAAATACGTGAACTACGTGTCGTCCGACTCCGACGCGTGGCAGACCAGCCTGGATATTCTGGAATTTAGCTATGAGGAATACCCTGACCAGTGCAGAGCCGCGGCGCTGGAGCTGGAGGAGATGCTTTTACGCTGGAACGAGGAGAACATGGGCGACGTGATCCTCAGCACCTTCAACCAGGAGTTCCTGGACAGTATTCGGGGATAAAAACAGGCCCGGAGCCGTATCGCGGCTCCGGGCCTGTTCCTGTTTTGTGAGGCTTTGACAAAAAAATTTTGAAAAAACAGTTTACCGGCTGCGGCTTTTGCGCAATAAGGCCCCAATGCTCTACCTTATAATATAATACAGGGGGAGGGGGCGGAATATTACGGGAGTATTTCAGACGCCCCAGTCTTTTCCGGGCAAATTACACTTATGTTACAAATGGGGAAAGTCCATTGACGGGGGGAGAAATGGGTGGTATGATGTCATGCGTAAGGGTGAGGGGAGTCGAACTCCCATCTTTCAGGACCTGAACCCGTTGAGCTGCAAGGATTTGACGGGTTTTGGGAAAAACTGGAGGAGAGAAGAACGTCTACCAACACTCAAAATAAAAAAGGAGGAAACAAGCACATGAACAACCTCAAGCGCGTTCTGAGCCTGGCTCTCTCTGGCATCATGCTGGTCGGTATGATGGCTATGGGCGCCAGCGCGGCGGAGTTCACCGATGCCGATAAGATCGAGCACGATGACGCCGTCAATGTTCTTGTCGCTCTGTCCATCATCAATGGCCAGGACGACGGGAGCTTCAATCCCGAGGGCGACGTGACCCGCGCCCAGATGGCCAAGATGATCGCCGTTGCTATGAACGGCGGCTCCGACGCCAACACCGGCGTGAAGGCCACTGCTACCTTCACCGACATCAAGGGCCACTGGGCCGAGAGCTACATTGAGTACTGCGCCGACCTGGGCATCATCTCCGGCCGTGGCGACGGTACCTTCGACCCCGAGGGCAAGGTGACCGGCTACGAGGCCACCAAGATGGTCCTGACCGCTCTGGGCTATGACGCCAAGTCCTACGAGCTGGAAGGCGCCAAGTGGGCCACCAGCACCGACCAGCTGGCCCGCCGGGCCGACCCCGTTCTGTACGAGGATCTGACTGGTGTGGCTATGGCCGTCAGCGCCACCCGCGACACCGCCGCCCAGCTCATCTGGAACGGCCTGCAGAACGAGACCGTCCGCCCCACCCCCAACCAGGATCGTAACAACCTGGGCGAGGTAACCTGGCAGTATGGCCCCAGCGGCAAGACCATGCTGGAGGAGCGCTATAACGGCCAGATCTGGCTGGGCACCTATGAGGGCAACGACAAGAGCATTGACGGCCTGGACGAGGGCTCCATCCAGATCGACAACGCCGGCCCTGAGAAGGCCGCTGAGGCCAGCCGGACCTCCACCGCCACCTTCCCCTCCACCCTGGGCATTGAGAACATCGGTGAGGAGATCAAGGTCGTCTTTAAGGACGGCAAGGGCGGCAATGCCGATGAGCCCGATGGCAAGGACACCATCTACGGCGTGTTCAACACCGGCAAGACCAAGGTCTACAACGTGACCAAGTCTCAGCTCCAGGATTCCAAGGACACCAAGAAGATCAAGTTTGGCGACACCAAGTATGATGCTGTTGATACCGAGATCACCGTAGTCACCGACTACATTGGCACCGGCAGCGACATGGATGTCTCTGACTTCTCCAACACTCTCAAGGTGCAGTCCCGCGACCAGATCAAGTTCGTCTGCGACGGCAAGGGCAAGATCGAGAAGGCCTATATCACCAACGTCGAGGCCGGCAAGGTTGCCAGCGTCGGCTCCAGCAAGGTGACCATCTCCGGCGTAGGCTCCATCGACATCGCTGACAATGACGTCTATGACGGCATTGCCAAGGACGACGTGGTGGTTTACACCAAGTTCTATAAGGCCGACAAGGACGAGGCCTACTTCACCGTGACCAAGGCTGAGACCGTCGAGGGCGAGCTCACCGGTTACAAGAAGACCACCGATACTGTTGGCAACAACAGCACCAGCTTCGACAACCTGGTTGTGGATGGCAAGACCTACAAGATCAACGACAAGCAGCTGAAGGACCTCTCCGACGACGCCATCCTGGTTCCTGAGGAGAGCGACATCGGCAGCACCGTGCGGCTGTACCTGGTCGACGGCTTTGTGGCCGCTGCTCAGACCATCGACAAGACCGGCGGCAACTACGCCGTTGTCACCGAGGTCTCCGAGCAGGCTGGCACCAACGGCATCGGCAGCAACATCAACCCCCTGCAGGTTACCGTTCTGCTGGCTGACGGCACCGAGGCCACTGTGACCATCAACAAGGAGTCCACCTACGATGGGGAGACCAAGATCACGGATACCTACACCACCGTCTCCGCTCAGCAGGGTCTGTTCGCTCAGGCCAACACGACCAACAAGAACGCTGTGCTGATCGAGTACACCTCCATCTCCAACGGCTCCATCCGCATTAAGAACGTCTTCAACGCCAACACCCTGTCCATTACTGCGGATAAGCTGTGGGACAAGGATTCTCAGGCCCTGACCTTCGGCAACAAGACCTACGTGGCCGCCGCTGACGCCGTGCTCTTCGTGGGCGTGGATTCTCAGACCATTGGCAATACCACTGTCAACGACAACAAGGCCGATGACTTCAAGGCTTACAACCTCCGCGGCCTGGGCAGCATTGCCAAGGCGACCATGTCTCACAATGAGGTTGTTGCTGTTATCAACAGCGACGGTCTGGTGAAGGCCGCTTACACCATGCTGAAGGCTAAGCCCGGCAGCAGCACCGCCGAGACCCTGTACGGCATCGTGACCGGTTACGTGG